>JAMOMX010000093.1 GCA_027066935.1 Sulfurimonas sp.
AACGAAAATATGATTTCTGGCGGTGGCTCAAATATTGATATGGGCGAAATTAACGGTTGCTCTACATAATCTTTTTTAAGCTAATATCTACCTTTTAATGGGGATTGGTATTAGTTTTAAATATTAGCTTTTGGATTAGAATCGCTAAAGTGACCCCATTTAAGTTTAGCCCCACCAACTATATGAAAATGTAGATGTTTTATCTCTTGAGCACCATTATTTCCGACATTAGTAATAACTCTATATCCATCTTTATCAATATTCATCTCTTTTGCTAGTTTTTGTATGAATTTAGTCATAGATGACATCAACTCTGGTTCAACTTCATTAAAACTATCTACATGTATTTTTGGTATTGCTAAAACATGCACAGGTGCCTTTGGATTGATATCGTGAAATGCTAAAAAATTCTCATTTTCTAAGACAATTTCTGATGGAATCTCTTTATTGATTATTTTACAAAATAAACACATTGTTACCCTTTTTATACTGAAAAGTATTTTGATTTAATATAATTGTATCATAAGTAAGTGGGCATAAATAATTTTATTTATGAAGTTATTTATGCCCACTTACTTATAAAATTACAAAAAAGCTATTTATAACTTATTTTTAAGTATAATCTATTTTAAAATTTAATATACGGATGAGACTATTGAAAGAATGGTATGACGCGATAAATGACGCTACAACTGTTGAGCGCATTGAAGAGATAAGAATCTCTATATTTGGTAAAAAAGGTATTTTAGCAGCAGAGTTTGCTAAGATGAAAACTGCACCAAATGAAGAAAAATCACAAATAGCTAAAAAGTTAAATAAAGATAAGAGTTCATTAATGAATGAACTTACATCTAAAAAAACAGCATTACTAACTGAAGAATTAGAACTTGCTATGAAGGTTGAGGGAGTTGATGTCTCACTTTTTAGTACAACTTCTCAAGCAGGTGCTTTGCATCCAGTAATGGAGACAATGGATAGAATTGTTGAGTATTTTGCATCTTTAAATTTTGCTGTCAAAACTGGCGGAATGGTGGAAAATGATTTTAATAATTTTGAAGCTTTAAATCTTCCTAAATATCACCCAGCTAGAGATATGCAAGATACTTTTTATTTTAAAGATGAGATGTTACTTCGTACACACACCTCCCCAGTTCAAATTCGTACTATGATGGAAACAAAACCTCCTATTCGCATGATTGCTCCTGGTGCTGTGTTTCGTCGTGATTATGATCTAACTCATACTCCAATGTTTCACCAAATTGAGGGTCTTTTAGTTGATGATGAGAGCAAAGTATCGTTTGCTAACTTAAAATTCATTTTAGAAGATTTTTTAAAATATATGTTTGGAGAGGTTGAAGTTAGATTTCGTCCATCATTTTTCCCTTTTACTGAACCATCAGCAGAGGTAGATATCTCATGTGTATTTTGTAAGGGAAGTGGTTGCCGTGTATGTTCCCATACTGGTTGGCTAGAGGTTCTTGGTTGTGGAATAGTTGATCCAAATGTTTTTAAAGCGGTTAAATATAAAAATGTAAGTGGTTATGCTTTTGGTTTAGGAGTTGAGCGTTTTGCAATGCTTATACATCAAATAGGAGATTTGCGTTCATTATTTGAGGGTGATATTAAGCTGTTGGAGCAATTTAGATGATAGTTACTAGAAGTTGGTTAAATGAGTGGATAGATTTAGATGGAATTACAACAGATGATTTGTGTAAAACATTCAATTCTATCGGTTTAGAAGTTGACAGAGTTCAAACTTATGATATTGCCAAAAAAATAATATTTGGAAAAGTTATAGAGTGTGAAAAACACCCAGATGCAGATAAGCTTAATGTATGTAAAGTAGATATTGGTACAAGTATTCGACAAATTGTATGTGGTGCTTCCAATGTCCGCGAGGGACTTACTGTAGTTGTTGCGACAATTGGTGCTGTGATGCCCAGTGGGCTTACAATCAAGCCAGTAAAACTTCGTGGTGTTGAATCAGAGGGTATGATTTGTTCAGCTACAGAGATAGGGCTTCCTGACTTTATGGATGGGATTATTGAAATTGATGAGAGTGTACAAGATGTTAAACTTGGATATGAAGTAAATGAACATCTATTTTTTAATGATGATTTAATAGAGATAGAATTAACTGCTAACCGCGGAGATTGTTTAAGTATTCGTGGTGTCGCGCGTGACCTGAGTGCTGCATATAATAGACCTCTTAAAAATGCAACAATCAATACTAATGAAGATAAAAGAATTGGCATAGGAAGAATTTTAAGTCTTTCTCATGATAAAGATTATGGAGTAAACCTTAGATATAAAGCTGTTAATATCGAAAAACTGGTTTTACCATTTGTTATCAAACTAAGGCTAGCTCAAATAGAAGAAACAAGAGCATCTACAATACTTTCATTGATGTTATATGTCACCCATAGTAGTGGTGTAATACTAAGGGCATATGAAGATGAGTTTTTCAAAAATGACAATGATCAAATGGCTAAAATGGATTTAAGAGAAGATGAGCATGGTTTTGCTTGTATTATGTCTACAGATAATAAAAAAGCATCAACTATTGGTATTATTCAAGAGGAAGAATCTCTTGTAGATGTAGAGGAGGGTATTGTTTTAATAGAAGCGAGTTATATCCCACCAGACATCATCTCAAAACAGATGCAAGAATCAAAAATAAAAGCAGGACCACTTTACTATAAAACATCTCGTGGTAGTGAGCCTGAACTCAATCAAGGCTTAGATTATTGTATAAAACTTATTGAGATAAACTCTAATTCATCTATATATGGTGGAGTTATTGAGCTTTGTGATAACTATGAAGAGGCGATTATAAGTATTACAAAAGATGAAATTGATAATATTATTGGCGCAGATATTGATAAAACGGTAATTACTAAACTTCTTCAAAATCTTGGGTTTAATACATCAAAATCACAAGGTAACACTTATGTTATATCAGTTCCAAGGTATCGTCATGATATTAAAAACAAACAAGATATAGTTGAAGAGATTGTTCGCCTTGTTGGGATAGACAACATACCATCAAAACCATTTGAACTTACAGAAGATAATAGATTAGAAGATGATTATTTTTGGTATAAAAAACGTCGTATCTACAGACATAAAGCTGCTCAGAGTGGATTTTTTGAATCTATCCATTTTGCATTTGATGAGAAAAAAGTTTTAGAATCTTTTGGATTTGATTGTATAGTTGAACAAAAAGCACTTTTAAATCCTATTGTAAATACTTTAGATACCTTAAGACCAACACTTTTAACGGGGCTTTTAAAAGCAGCTTCTTCTAATGCTAAAAATGGATATACATCAATAAGACTCTTTGAAATTGGTTCAGTTTTTGATAAAGAGCGAACTGAGAGTGTTAAGATGAGTATGCTTTTTAGTGGAGCGATAGAGCAAGACTCTATTCGTAACTCTGGGAAACCGTCTAAAATAGACTTTGCTTTATTTGTGCAAAAGATATCAGATATAATTGGTGAATTTGAGCTTGTTCAAAATGAAACAACTCACACTTTATCTAATAAATATCAATCTGCAAATATTTTAATTGATGGAGATGTTATTGGTGAGTTGTTTCGTGTACATCCAAGCGTTGAGGATTCATATGATTTAGATACAACTTATCTATGTGAATTAGATTTTGATAAGTTATCATTTGCTTTAAAAGTAGCACAAAAAACTTCTAAATATCAAGTGTCTTTTAAAGATTTAAGTTTAATTATGCCAAAGTCAATGTGTTACGAAGAGGTTAAAACTGTAATTGATTCTAGTGATGTAAATAATTTAATTCGTTTCTATCCGGTTGATAAATATACAGATGAGTCTCTTGGTGAAAATATGAGTCTCTCTATCCGTTTTGTACTTCAATCAGAGATAAAAACATTAGAAGAAGATGATATAAATATGGCAATGGACACTATATTAAGTGCTGTTGGTTCAAAATTAGGAATTGGGCTTAGAAAATAATGAGTAAAGTAGAAGTTAAAAAAGCAAATAGTTTTTCTTTAAATATATCAAATATAGCTCCTGATAAATCAATATCTCATCGTAGTGTTATGTTTAGTATGTTAGCAAATGGTGAGAGTCAAATCACTAATTTTTTGCGTGCTGAGGATACATTAAACTCTTTAGAAATTGTAAAAAATTTAGGTGCTAAAGTTATTGATGATGGTACTACTATTAAGATAAGTTCAGATGGTATTAAAGAGCCGTTTGAAATCCTTGATTGTGGTAACTCTGGAACAGGTATGAGGCTTTTTTGTGGTCTTTTAAGCTCTGCTAATGGTCATTTTATTTTAACTGGGGATAAATATTTACGTAAGCGACCAATGAAAAGAGTCACAACACCTCTTCGCTCAATTGGTGCAATAATTGATGCTCGAGATGATTCAAACTTGGCTCCATTGAGCATAAGGGGAGCATCTCTAAAAGCTTTTAATTATGAGTCTAAAATTGCATCTGCTCAAGTGAAGTCTTGTATGATTTTAGCAGCTCTTAGAGCTGATGGAGTTTGTTCATACACTGAGCCAGAACTATCTCGTGATCATACTGAGAGAATGTTAAAAGGGATGGGAGCTGATGTAGTTGTTGATGGACTTAAAACTACAATTAAGCCAATGAAAAACTTATTAAAACCTTTAGTTATTCGTGTGCCTGCTGATCCATCAAGTGCATTTTTCTTTGCTGTAGCTGCTGCTATTACGCCTGATTCAACTGTAGTGCTACAAGGGATTACTCTTAATCCAACAAGAATAGAAGCTTTTAAAGCATTACAGAGGATGGGTGCAGATATAACTTATGATTTAACAGATGATAAGTATGAACCTATTGGAAATATTACAGTAAAACAAGCTCCTTTACATGCAATTACAATTGAAGAAAATATCTCATGGTTAATTGATGAACTTCCAGCTCTCTCAATTGCTATGGCTTGTGCAACAGGTACTAGTGTAGTTAAAAATGCTGAAGAACTTCGTGTAAAAGAGAGTGACAGGATTTCAACTGTTGTTGATGGGTTAAATGCTTGTGGGATAAAAACTACTGAATATAATGATGGATATACTGTAACTGGTGGGATTTTAAATAGCGCAACAATAGACAGCGACGGTGATCATAGAATCGCAATGAGCTTTATAATTGCAGGTTTAAGATGTGGTATGCAAGTTACTGATTTAGATTGTATAAATACATCTTTTCCAAACTTTTTTGAACTTTTAGAAAAAATTACAGAAATTAGTCATAGCAAACTTGATTTAGAATAACAAGGGTTGCATTATGAAAATTGAACTAGCTGAGAGTTATGGTTTTTGCTTCGGTGTAAAAAGAGCGATTAAAATTGCTGAAGAAAATAAAAACTCTTCAACTTATGGACCGCTCATTCATAACTCTAAAGAGATAGCTAGACTTGAGCAAGATTATCAAGTTGGTCTTACAGATAACCATACTATATTTAAAGAGGGTGAAAAAGCAATTGTCCGTACTCATGGGATACAAAAACATGAACTCGCAGAATTAAAGCAAAACAATGTAGATGTAGTTGATGCAACATGTCCTTATGTTACAAAACCACAAGAGATCGCGCAAGAGATGAGTGAAGCTGGATATAGTGTAGTTATATTTGGAGATGAAGCACATCCTGAGATAAAAGGTGTTAAATCATACGCCACTCATGGGGCATTAGTTGTGACAACTTCTAAAGAGTTAGAATATATAAAACTTCGAGAAAAAGTTGCTTTAATAGCACAGACTACTAGAAAAGTTGAAGACTATATGGAAGTTGCTAACTACCTTATACCTAGACATAAAGAGGTTAGAGTTTTTAATACTATCTGTAATGCAACATTTGAAAACCAAGAAGCAGTTTTAAATATATCAAAAATGGCTGATATAATGTTGGTGATAGGTGGTAAAAACTCATCTAATACTAAGCAGTTATTTAGTATATCACATGACAATTGTGAAAATAGTTACCACATAGAAGATGAAAATGATTTAGATTATAGTTGGTTTAAAGACAAAATTTTTTGTGGTATAAGTGCTGGAGCTTCCACACCTGATTGGATTATTCAAAATGTCATTGATGCCTTGCAAAAAAATATTAAATAACAAATTACCCATTTTTTACTAAAAAATTACAATTTTATATCAAATCAACCTTTATTTAGGTATAATCACGCAATTTTTATGTAACAGAGGATAGGTAATGGCGTTCGATAACGAATCATTTGATGAAGAAGAAAATTTTGCAGAGATGTTTGCTGCAAGTGAGAAAAAACAAAATACAAGTAACCGTATAGTTGAGGGTGAATTAGTTGAGCTACAGCTTGATGACAATAGAGCATTAGTTGGTGTTGGTGATAAATCAGAGGGTATCTTAAACCTTGATGAGATTAGAGATGAAGCTGGTGAGCTGATTTTTGGTCTTGGTGATAAAATCAAAGTTATGATAACAGGATACTACAATGAGCGTCCTAAAATTTCATATAAAAAAGTTTTAGAGCAAGAAAAAACTTTAGAATTTATTGAAGCTAATAAAGATGACTTTGAAGATTTAATCATTGAGGGTGTAATAACTAAGAAGAATCGTGGCGGATATGTTGTAGAAGCTGATACAGTTTCTTTCTTTATGCCTCGTTCTTTAGCAGCATTTAAAGATACTGATGATGTGATTGGTCGTAAGATTAAAGCACAAGTTATTAAAATTGATGCAGATGAAAATTCTATTGTGATCTCTCGTCGTAAACTTTTCAATGAAGAGCGTAAGCGTAAAAAAGAGATTATTGATAAGCTTATGGAAGAAGACACAATTGTAGAGGGTGAGATTAAAAAAATCACTTCTTATGGTATGTTTGTTGATGTTGGTGGTGCTGATGGTCTTGTTCACTATAATGAGATCTCTTATAAAGGTCCAGTTAACCCGTCAAAACTTTATAAAGAGGGTGATATCGTAACTGTTAAAGCTATCTCTTATGATAAAGATAAAAGACATCTTTCACTTTCTATAAAAGCTGTTCAACCTGATCCTTGGGCAGAAGTTGAATCAGAGTTAGACGAGGGTGATACTATCACTGTTACAGTTTCAAATATTGAAGCTTATGGTGTTTTTGTTGATCTTGGAAATGATATTGAAGGTTTCTTACATATCTCTGAGATCTCTTGGGATAAAAATGTTAAAAACCCAAATGACTACTTAAGTGTTGATCAAGAGATTGATGTTGAAGTTATTGAGATTAATTCAAAAACTCATAAACTTCGTGTATCACTTAAAAAACTTCTTGCAAAACCATTTGATGAGTTTATTAAAAATTACCGCGAGGGTGATGTAGTTACTGGTACAATCACATCTTTAACTGATTTTGGTGCATTTGTTCGTATCGCTGGAGTTGAGGGGCTTTTACATAATCAAGATATCTCTTGGGATAAAAATACAAAATGTAAAGATGTTTTAAAATCTGGTGAAGAGATTGAAGTAAAAATTGCTAAAATCAATGCAGAAGATCAAAAAATATCTTTAAATAGAAAAACTCTTTTAGAGTCACCAATTGATACTTTTGCAAAAACTCATAAAGTAAATACACCTATCACCGGAACAATTCGTGATATTAAAGATTTTGGTATATTTATCTCTCTTAAAGATGGTGTTGACGCACTTATTCGTGATGAAGATTTATCTCCATTAAATAAAGAGGAATTAGAAGCTGGTCAAGAGATTGAAGCTGCTATTGCTGTTATCGATACAAAACGTGATCGTATCCGTTTATCTGTTAAAAAATTAGATTATATAAAAAATCAAGTTATGCTTGAAGAGATCAACGATAATGAATCACACTCTTTAGGTGATTTAATAAAAGATAAATTTAAGTAAAATGCATATAGTTTTAAAATGGCTTACTCCTATCATTGGGATTGGAGTTGCCATTTTTATTGTGTTATTTTTATTTGACATTAACTCCTCTGCAAAGATTAATGATTTAAAGCCGTTTGTTATAAAATCTGCTGTTACACCTAAAGCTGAAAAAGAAATTTGGTTAAATCATTTCTCTAAATCTGAGAGATTAGGATATTTTTATCCAGTTAATGAAGTTTATATCCAGACCTCACTAAATAAAGAGATTTACTCTAAATCAATATATAAATTATCTGCTTCTTTAATTGACCCATATCAATTGTTTTGTTTAAAAGAAGAACTAAGCCAACATAAATTAAAGTATTATCTAAAAAGAGACAAAAATGGTGTAGAATTAGATATATATTCCAAAGATAAAAACAAATTAAACTCTTTAGTTAGAGTCTTGAAAAATTACGAAATTTTAGCGAAAGTAACGCTGCATAAAGAGGATAAATAGATGCAAAAATATACAGTAGTAGTTTGTGACCATATCCATGAAGCTGGATTGAAAATGCTTCAAAATGATGAAAATATTAACTATGTTTTCGCTGCAGATATTGATAAAAAAGAGTTAGTTGAAAAAATTATTCCAACTGCTGATGTAGCAATAACAAGAAGTTCAACAAATGTAGATGCAAATTTTATTAAATATGCTACAAATATGAAAGCAATTGTTCGTGCTGGTGTTGGTGTTGATAATGTAGATATTCCGGGATGTTCGAAAGAGGGAATCATTGTTATGAATGTTCCAACTGCAAATACAATTGCTGCTGTTGAGCTTACTATGACACATATGCTTTCTTGTATGAGGATGTTTCCATACTCTCATAATCACCTTAAAACTGAGAGAGTTTGGAAGCGTGAGAAATGGTATGGACATGAGTTAAAAGGTAAAAAACTAGGTGTTATAGGTTTTGGTAACATTGGTTCACGTGTAGCTAAGCGCGCACTTGCTTTTGAGATGGAGATTGTAGCTTATGATCCATATATACATCCATCAAAAGTAACTGATTTAGATATGAGATATACTAAAAATTTTGAAGATATATTAACATGTGACATAATCACTATCCATACACCAAAAAATCAAGAAACACTAAATATGATTGATGAAGCAGAGATTGCAAAGATGAAAGATGGTGTAGTATTAATTAACTGTGCTCGTGGTGGTCTTTATAATGAAGATGCTCTTTATAAAAATCTTAAAAGTAAAAAAATTCGTTTTGCTGGTATTGATGTATTTATTAAAGAACCTGCAACGGATCACCCACTTTTAGAACTTGACAATATTACAGTATCTCCACATCTTGGTGCAAATACATTTGAATCTCAATATAATATTGGTACTCAAGCAGCTAGCAACGCAATAGAGGCTGCTAAAGGCATTGCATATCCACATGCTATGAATTTACCAATAGATGAGAGTAAAATCCCATCATTTGTTAAACCATTTTTAGAGATGGGGCAAAAGATAGGTTTTTTAGAATCTCAAATTAACAAAAGTCAAATCATTAGTATCAAAGTAAGTGGATATGGAGAGATCGCTGAATATGTTGAGTCCCTTTCAACTTTTGTTGCTGTTGGTGCGATGAGTCAAAATTCAAGTGATACTATTAACTATGTAAATGCTGAATTTGTTGCAAAAGAAAAAGGTATCAATATTGAAGCTGAGTCTTGTGGAGATTCTTCTGTATATAAAAATCTTATCACTATAAAACTTACAACTAGTGAGGGTACTACTACTATTTCAGCTACTATTTTTGATGATAATGTTCAACGCATAGTTGCCATAGATGGTTTTGATATAGAAGTAGCACTTGGTGGTGATATGATTATGTTTAAAAATACTGATGTTCCTGGTGTTATTGGAGATATAGGTGTAACACTTGCAAACAATAATATTAATATAGCTGATTTTTCACTTGCAAGAAAAGAAAACTCACATGCATTAGCTGTAATTTTAGTTGATGATGCTGTAGGTGAAGTTGCACTTAAAGAGCTTTCAGAGATAGATGCTTGTATAGGTGTTAATTACGCTAGAATTTAACTGAAACTAAGTGGTATATTTATAATAATATTATAAATATACCACTTTTGCACCAAAACCGCCTAAGTGTTGTGGTGCATCATCAAAGCTTTTTACTCTAGGGTGAGCTTTTAAAAAATTTTTAACAGCAAAAGAAAGCTTCCCTGTTCCTATACCATGATAAACTATCACTTCATCCCATCCACTTATAAGTGCATCTGACAAAAACTTGTCTAAAGCCTCTGTAGCTTCATCTGCTCGCATACCGTGAAGGTCACACTTTAATCCAGCTCTTTTTTTAACATTTATGCTAATATTTGTTTGTTTTTTAGGTGCTATAATTTTAGTAGGTTTTAAATATGTAGTTTTTACTCTAACACTCATCCCATTTATCTCAACAATAGCCTCTTTGTTTGCTTTTAATGCTTTTATAGTACCCTTTTGGGTATGGTATTTAACATCATCTCCAACTTTAAATTTTATCTCTCTTTTTATCTCTTGTTTATTATCTTGAGGAAGTTTGTTATTGGCTTTATTCATAGCACGGTGAATAGCTTTAGTATCTCCAGCTTTTGCTGCTGTTTTTGCTTCATTTATAGCTACAGCGTAAGAATTTTTAAGTGCTATTTTTTGCTCATCAAGCTCTTTAAAAAGATTTTCTCTTAGCCTCTTTAGCTCTTTTTGTTTAGCCTCTAACTCTTCAAGTTTATCATCAGCTTTTTTATGTTTTTGTTTTAGTTCACGCTCTAGTTGAGAGCCTCTTTCTATTAATAAGTTTAATTTCTCAGAGTTGTCTCCATAAACAGCTTTAGCTTCATTAACAAGGCTAGAAGCTATTCCATAACGACTTGCAGTTTCAAACGCATAACTCTTACCAATGATACCGTGCATGAACTCGTAGGTTGGTTTTCTAGCATCTTCATCATATATTGCAGCTATAAGTTCAACATCATCTCTATCAGCCATAAGGGCTGCAAGTCTTTTGTGGTGAGTGGTAACTACTACTTTTTGACCTCTTTTTATCAAGTCATCTAGTATCACTTTAAAAAGTGCAGCTGCTTCATCACTATCAGTTCCTAGTTCTATCTCATCAACTCCAATAAGTGCTTGTTTTTGTGTAAAGATTTTTGAAAACTCTTGCATACGACCAGCAAATGTTGAGATATCATTTTTAACATTTTGAGGATCATCAATTATAGATAAAATATTTTTAAATGATCCAATATGTGATTTAGACTCATTTAATTTCATGGGTATAATATATTTAGCCATAAAAGCAGCTGCAAGTATTGACTTTAAAAGCATCGTTTTTCCACCAGCATTTACACCTGTAACCATTAAAATATTTTTAGAAAAATCTACATCTATTGGTTTTGGATGATGAAGAGCCGGGTGGATGAAGCCATTTAAAATAATTTTAGAACTGTTTTTTGATTTTAAAATTTGTAAATTTTTACTTTTGGCAAATAAAACTCTAGCTTGATAATTATCAAATCGAGTAAATTCTTTATCAATAAAAGCTATAAAAGATTGTAGAGTTGTAAGTGTTGATGAAAAATCTTTAGCATAAGTATAAAAAATAGCTTCACGCTCTTGGTTTATAAAACGAATTTTCTCTTTTGCTTTCATAATGCTATCTGGTGTTACAAAAAAACCACCACTAGAGCTTCTTCCAACTACTGCACCTTTTAAAACATGGTTAAAACCACCACGAACAAGTAAACAATCTTCATTATTTACTAAATGAAGCTGAGTGTCTATAAGATAAGATGAGAGTTTTTGCGAAGAGGTTAAACGTTTTAGTGAAGCTGAGATATTTGCTTTTTGCTCACTAATCCTTTGTGATAGTCCAAATAAGTTTTCATCAAGATTTTCTTCAAATTTTCCATCATGGGTAAAATATTTTTCAATCTCTAAAAATCTTTCATCAAAGACAAACTTATCCATCCATTCACCAATAATTCCATCAATTTGACGAGTTTTAAAATAACGAAAATATCTTACAATTTTAACAATCTCAAATATTTGCTCAAAATTTAAAATACCTTTTTTCTTTAGATGAGATTTAATAATATTAAAATCAGAAATTTTGGGTGGAGCTTTAAACTCTAGTTTATCGAGTGCTTTTATGTAGTTAAAATGTAAATTTTGGTCACCCTCCATAAAAAGAGAGCTATTTCTTGAGAAAAAGCTTTTAAAAAGCTCTATATGCTCACTTAAATCAAGTTGAGATATTATTCGCATGTAGAAGCGCTAATCATCTTCCCATAGTTTGGAGTATTTTCTTTACCTATGAAAGTGTAAGTACCAGTACTTAATTCGTAAAATGATGAGTTTACATCAATACCATTACATTTTATAGTTTTACCTTGGTTAAATTTCATAGCAACATCTAAGGTATGTTGACTCTTATCTTCGCTGTATGTATTAAACATTATAGCCATCAAGATTATAGAAAATAGAATTGCTGAGATGGTTATTTTTTGAGAGCGAGTGAATTCTGTAAAATAGTTTAGAACTAAAAAGAAAAGCACTACAACTACAAGTCCTATGATATAAGCCAATTTGAAAACCTTTTAATAATGTATATTTATTTTTAAAATTATAGCCAAATTTCACTAATATCAGATTCTATTTTTTCACATGCAGTTGTAGCCTCTTCGTAATATACTTTATTAAATTGTGATTCATCTATATATGGAGAGGGTTCAAGATTATTAAGAATTTTATGGCAATTTACTAGCTCTAAATTTGCACTAATTTGTATAACATTTCCTAGAGTTCCTATCACAACAGCAATAGAATCTTCATTTTGTAAGTGTTCAAATGCTTTGTACATATCTGCATAATATGGTGCTGCTCCACCAAAAAAAACTATAAAAGGTTTTATTTTTGTGTGAGAGCATTTTGGACAGGTATCACCATTTTTAAACTTTTTGTATCCAATACTAAATATATTTCCACATCCCATACACTCCATCTTAGTTAATTCACCATGGACATGGATCACATCTTTGCAACCAGCTCTCTCAAACATATCATCTACATTTTGAGTTATAATAATACAGTCGTCTTGATATTTTTCTTTTATATTAGCTACCACTTCATGAGCATAGTTTGGTTTTACTTGGGCTAATTGCAATCTTCTTTGATTATAAAACTCATGAACAGCATCGTAATTTTTCTCCCAAGTGTATTGGTTGCAAATATCATCTATTTTATAATTTTCCCAAAGTCCATCAGAATCACGAAAAGTTTTAATACCTGATTCAGCACTAATTCCAGCACCGCTAAAAATAATTATTTTTTTTGATGGTGTACTTAACATCTTAATTTAAGCTAAGCCTCTCATCTGGTAAGTGATGTCACCAGCACCAAAACCAATAATAATACCATCATCAATAGTTTTTAAATCTTCTTTATTTTTTACAACAGTTATTTTATTATTTGAGCGTTTTATTTTATCTGCAATAGTAAGATTGTATTCTTTGAATTTTTCGGCAAAATCTATCTCGCGAGTTGCTTCACCAGCAGCCCAAACAGGAAGTATAATCAACTCCTTTGCACCTTTGAAACATTTTATAAATTCCTCTAAGTTGTCAATAGTACGGGAATATTTGTGTGGTTGCCATATTGCGGTAATATTTTCTAAACCTTTAAGATGTGCATACTCTTTAACAGATTCAAAGGTAGCTTTTATCTCAGTTGGATGGTGAGCATAATCATCAATAATTACTTTATTTTTATCAGTGCCAACAATATCAAAACGCTTTTTAATACCTTTAAAATCTAAAAGATTTTCTCTAATTTGTGAAATTTCCATAGTTTTGCTAGCTGCTATAATAGCTAAACTTGCGTCAAGTGCTATATGTTTACCAAAACCCCATACTTCAAATGTACCCATGTTTTTTAGTGTAAATTTTGTATGAGGTTCATCACCTTTTAAGATATATTTTATATTAGTAATATCTTTACTTGGATATAACCAATTAGCATCAACTTCATCAACAAGGGTACCTAAAAAAGGGTCTTCAGCATTTAATACTCTACATGTTGCAGAGTTTATAAATGTACGATAGGTATCATAAAATCTATCAATATTATAATCATAATATTCCATATGTTCAGGTTCAGCATTAATTACAATAGCACAGTATGGATTAGAGTTAACAAAACTACCATCACTCTCATCTGCTTCAAATAGTAAAACATCACTCTCTTTGTTATAGCGAACATTTGAGCCAAAAGCTTTTGACTCAGCACCAATAATTGCTGAACCACACATTATAGAAGTTAAGATTGCTGTTGTTGTACTTTTTCCGTGTGCACCAGCGACAGAGTATACTTTTTTTTCAGCTAAGATTTGAGGGAGTGCTTCACGACGAGCTAATACTTTAATACCTTTGGTTTTAGCAGCTATAATTTCTGGATTCTCAGGATCTATTATAGCTGAATGGATAACTAAGTCTTGATTTGTAATAGCTTGGGAGCTATGTGCAATAGTAATCTTAATTCCCATTTCACGTAGTTTTTGAGTAATTAGTGTATCAGAGATATCTGAACCACTTACTTCATGATTATTAAAATGCATAAATTGAGCAAGACCTGAAATTCCTATGCCGCCAATTCCAATAAAATGTATCTTCATTCGTTATTCCCCTTTACTTTGGGAGTTATCCAGCAGCTTTTGTGCCTCTTTTGTAAATTCACTAATGTAAAAAGTTCCATTTTTTTGAGTTGTT
The DNA here is from genome assembly GCA_027066935.1 of Sulfurimonas sp. Lineage (GTDB taxonomy): Bacteria > Campylobacterota > Campylobacteria > Campylobacterales > Sulfurimonadaceae > Sulfurimonas. The sequence continues at coordinate 14,678 of JAMOMX010000093.1, forward strand.
TCAATATCTGCTATGTTAGCTATAAAATCGTCTAAAGAGATATTTTCTTTAGACGCTATTGTATGAAGAGTAAGTGAATTAGAAAATTTTTCATCATTACTAAGTCCACTTAAAACTTCAAAAAGAGCACAAGCATCAGATATTTCACCAGCACTATAATGCTCTATAGCATATTCATAAAGTGCGCGAAGTGTTGCAAAGTCTTGTACATCGTTCATATCCATCCTAACATGACTCTCAAGTGTATCTGTGAGTCTCTCTAGGGCTAAATCTAAAATGTTTGCGTAGTAGTTTTGTAGTGTTTCTTCATCAAAAACTTCATGTGCATTTTGCTCTAAAACATACAATGATGCAATGTCTGAGTTTTGTTGCGCTTGTAATACTTTTGCTTTTAGTTCCTCTTTATCCATTTAAACACTCCTTGATTCTCATTAATGCATCTGTTGTTTTTTCTTCATCTTCAACTAGTGCGATACGGATATATCCAACACCAGGGTTGTCTCCATTTGCACCAATGCGAGCTAAATACTCACCTGGTAAAACTTTTACATTGTAGTCTTTATATAATTTTTTAGTAAACTCTATAGCATTTTCAACTTTTAACCAAATATAAAATGTTGCTTTTGGAATCTCTATATTAAGTATCTCTTTTGCAATTTTAAAATTGTTTTTATAAATTTCACGAAATACAGATACATGATCTTCATCACTCCAAGCAATTGTTGCTGCACTTTGAAGTGGAAGAGGGGAGGCACACCCAATATATGTACGATATTTCATATACTTTTTTAGTATTTTATCATCCCCTGCAATGAAACCACTTCTAAGTCCTGGGCACGATGAACGCTTAGAGATTGAGTTTATAACAACTAAATTTTTAAAATCTTTATTTCCAACATGAATAGCAGCTTCAAGTAATGATGGGATAGGTTCATCTGTATATATTTCACTGTAACACTCATCATTTAAAAGAACAAAATCATGCTTTAATGCTAAATATACCCACTCTCCAAGCTCATTTAAACTTAGCGTAGCTGTTGTTGGGTTGTTTGGAAAATTTAGTATTACTAAATCACATTTTTCCAACTCTTTTTCATCTATAGATGGTTTAAAATTATTTGTCTCATCTAAGTTAAGATATATAGTTTTAGAGCGAGTGGCAATTGCCGCACCCTCATAAATTTGGTAAAAAGGGTTTGTAAAAGCGATAGTAGGTTCTTTTGTGTCAAAAAGTAAAAATTGAGGAAAGTTA
>JAMOMX010000094.1 GCA_027066935.1 Sulfurimonas sp.
CGCTTTTTTTGAGATAAACGGTCGGCGTTATATTCTTAAAATTGAGCATGATACCCGAGGAGAATTATCATGAATATTGCCGACTTTGATCTTAACAATAAACGGACCTTTATTATTGCTGAACTCTCTGCAAATCATAACGGTAGTTTAGAGGTAGCTATAGAGAGTATTCGAGCCATCGCTTCGACAGGGGCTGATGCGGTGAAACTGCAGACGTATACGGCAGATACTTTGACCTTAAAGTGTGATAATGACTATTTTACCATTAAAGGTGGAACGCTGTGGGACGGTAAAACACTGTACGAGCTGTATGAAGAGGCACATACCCCGTGGGAGTGGCATGAAGAGCTTTTTAGGGTGGCAAAAGAGGAGGGGCTCATCTACTTCTCATCACCGTTTGACAAGAGTGCTGTTGATTTTTTAGAATCGTTTAATCCGCCGGCATATAAAATAGCTTCGTTTGAGATTACCGATATTCCGCTAATAGAGTACACGGCATCAAAGAAAAAACCAATAATTATCTCCACCGGTATTGCAACTTTACAAAATATTGAAGAAGCAGTGCAAGCATGTCGTAATCAAGGTAATGAAGAGATTATTTTGCTGAAGTGTACCTCAGCCTATCCGGCACCGCTAGATGAAGCTAATTTACTGACTATAACCGATATGCAGCAACGATTTGGTACGATGGTGGGTTTTTCAGACCATACGTTAGGTATTGTTGCCCCAACTGTAGCTGTATCGTTGGGTGCTAAAGTGATTGAAAAACACTTTATTGTAGACCGTAATATTGGCGGTCCCGATGCCGATTTTAGCTTGGATGCAGAAGAGTTTACACAGATGGTGCAAGCGGTGAGAGAGGTCGAGCAGCTCTTGGGCTCTGTTGATTATACCATTAGCGATAAAATAGAGAAATCACGTCAGTTTGCACGCAGTCTGTTTGTGGCTGAAGCAATGAAAAAAGGTGATATTATTACGGAGAAGAATATTCGTTCCGTACGGCCGGGCTATGGGGCGCATCCAAAATATCTTCGTGAAATCCTTGGAAAAAGAGTTATGAAAGATCTGCCGTTTGGGGTGCCTTTGGAGATGGATAATATTAAAAGGTGATAGCAGCTATTAACTTGATAAAAGGGTTAAAAATGTATCAATTATTGCTATTTTTTATAATCTTTACCATTGACTTGAGTTCTAATGAAACCTTAAATAATGTTCAAAAAGAATCTTCTCTATATAAAGAAGCAATAAGAACAGTTGGTAATAAAAATGTTATTACCTCGCATTTATGGAAGGATGTAACAACAAATATTGCTGATTCATCGAAATGGCGAGTATATGGTAGAAATACTATTGAAGATGTTGATGGTTTTACTAAAATCACTATTCTAAATGATGGTAGAGGAGCCTTGCTACGATTGAAAAATATAGCAAGATCATTAACTTCACCACCTGATAAGAAAAATTACAAGATAACGTTTAGCGCTTATATTGTAAAGGGTAGTTCAGACAGTAATGTAGTTGTAAAAAATATGGCGACTTGGCATGATGCATCAAAACTACTAACTGAAACACCTCTAAAATATGTTGTCAAGCTTCCAAATACGAGTCAAGACAGACCTTTTATTCAATTTTTAGGAGCACCTGCTGGTTCTAGCATATATATTAGTAAAAAGATAAAAATTGAACGAATGAAGGATAGAGTTTATAAGCAACCAAGTATACCATTTAAGGGTGTTATTTTAGATATGAAAGAACCACGAAAAAAGGCAGTTATTGAGGAGTGGTTCCGTGATTTAGATAGAGTAGGGGCTAAATTTATACGACTTCAAGTTAGCCCAACATTTTCCATGGAAGGACTGACTACGTCACAATATATGACTTCAATAGTGGATAGAGTTAAAACAAAATATCTCCCATTAATAAGACAGTATGGTATGAAAGCAATGGTGTGTTATGAGGGAATGCCTTTTGATGATCCAGCACTTAAGAACAGAAAGAATGTAGGGTACTGGGAAAATCCAATTACAAAGCAAACATTTAGAGAGATGGCACACAGTTTAGCAAGTGGACTAAAAAACGAACCAGAAATAGTAGCGCTTCAGTTTTGTGCAGAGCCAGTAAATTCAAATAATCAGACACCAGAAAATTGGCATGAGATATCTGAAGAGGTAATCAAGATAGTTAGGCAATACACTGATAAATATATTGTGTGGAGTAATGGGCCGGGTGGATTATCACGATATACTAAAGCTGTTCCTTTCGATGATGATAGGATAGTTTATAGCTATCATAACTATGCCCCGGCAAAATATACACATCAAGGAACATCTAGTAATTTTAAATATGGTGTTCCTTATCCAGGCTCTAAAGTAATGACTAGGGAAATAGAAAGTATTGTAGCATTCCGAGATAGAAATAATAATATTCCTATTATGTGTGGAGCATATTCAGTTGTAAATTGGGTTTCAGACGGTGACTTGTGGCTTTCAGATTTTATAGCTTTATTAGAGAAAAATAATGTTCCAGCTATACAACATCTATTTGGTCAGTATAGACCTTGGGATTGGAGATATATAGGAACTTATCATGAAAATAAAGTCAATTCTTTCATATATGATACGTCAAGAAAAAATAAACTTTGGACATTACTATCTAATTATTTAAAGGGTTCTCCTAAATAAATTGTCTTTTGCGCATCCCAGTTAACTAAACTGTTTGCCGTATGGATATCAATAAAATCAAAATCATCAATAAGGTGTGCTAATTTATTAAAAGAAGAGCCTAGTCCATAGTACGATTTAAATTTTCTAAAGCGTGACAACTCTTCTATGACGGGTTGATCAGGATCAAAATCTCGAGGGTGAAAATAGGTCATGACGTAGTCTGATCTTTTCATCATGTGTTTTATCATCCAATAGGGAAGCAGACGAAAATAGCCGCCGCCGGAAAAGACAATTTTTTTATTTGAAAATTCAAATAGATTCATAGGAAATTCTTTTAACTGTAAGCCATTAATGTTAATGATACTGGGTTCTGCATGCCCATAACTCTCAAAACCGCCGTGTGATCGTTTCGCCGGAAAAATTGAGCAGTCAATCTCTATGCCTAGTTCAATAAGGTCTTCAAAGACCCACTTATTCTCCTCTTTTATTGAAAACCCTGGAGCACGATAGGTAATAATTTTTTTTCCAATAATATCTTCAAGGGATTTAATAGATTTTTCTAAATCGGATTTAAACGTTTTTCTGTCTTGCTCATACACCAGTTGATGGAGATCGGAATGGGTCGCAACTTCATAGCCGTTATCGCTAATTTGTTTAATAATATCGGGAAACCTGCGTCCGACCCAACCTAAGCAGAAGAAGGTGGCTTTTTGATTTTTACGCTCCAGAAGGTCAAAGATTCGCTCCATATTCATGTGCAGTCTATCTTCATAGTTTGACCATTCTTTTTCTGTTTTGGTAGAGTCATTATCTAAAATATGAAACCACTCTTCAACATCAAAGGTCAATATATTCATACTTGTTTCCACTTACTAAGATCTCTATTAATTAATTGTTCAAGTTTTATTATATCTTCTTTAAAATAATTATAAAGGTATTGGCTTGCTTCATGAGGAATAGCATCTTTATTTAACATATTGCCGGCAAGTTTTTCTAAGAGTGAACGTGGTACCAAGGACATAACAAGTTGACGTAATGAGTACATTAGCTTATTGTTCCTATCTGTCAGCATAGCAACAAAAGCATTTTTTGGTTTTCCTGAGTGGCTATATTTGGTTTGGCTATTAACTTTTACAGATGCATCAACGTTTAAGAATGTAAATATCTCTTCCATGACGGTATCTGGGTTTTCTTCTAAATCATCAAAGAGTATTACTTTTACATGGCTAAATTCTTTCTGAAAGTGTTCAATGGCATCAGCATATAAACTTCCTTTTTTATAGGCCCACATCCAGTCCCAATTATTGGCTATTCGCTCATTTTCGGCGTGTAGGGCATCCATAAACTCTAATGTTTCACGACCATCTCTTAGAAGGTTATTGTAGGCAGAGTATGCTCTATCTATCGGATTTCGAATAGATAAAATAATTGGAATATCACCAAGCTCTTTTTTTATAGCATTAACGGTATTTCCATGATAATATAGATAGTCAGAACTTGCTTCACCAATAGCATTAAAAGTATGTAGATCATTAAAAAGGTGAAAATATCTTTTTTTATCTTGTATAACTTTATTATCGACAGTGTGGTCTCCTACGCCATTGTGAGGAAAATTGAGATGAATGGAACTAAAGTATTTGGGTTCCTTTTGAGAGGGAAAGCCTATTTCAGGATGTTGTTTCATATAATGATACAGAGATGTTGTTCCACACCGGGCAACACCTGCAATTATAAAATTTGGAATGATTCTATTTGGCATAGTTTGTTAAGCCTTATTTGAAATTTTACAGAATTCTTTGTCATATTTTTGAGCAATTAGCTCCCATGTATAGTATGAGAGTATTTTATTATAAACACCTTCTCGCATGATGTTAAGTTCATCTAATTTATTTTCTGCTTGTTTTATATGAGTATCTACATCATGAGCATCTTTAAAAAAAAGACCATTTGTACCGACAACTTCACGATTAAAAATATTATCATGGCAAATACATAAATTTTTTGATGCCATTGCTTCCAGTAAGGATGGATTGGTTCCGCCAACACTATGCCCATGCAGATAATCCAAAGCATTTGCTCGTATTATTTCTAATTCGTCTTTATTATAGATGCCACCGACAAATAAGATATTACTATCAGATTGATTTTGCAGCTCTTTGACATATTGCGTGTCTTTTAAGTTTCCTACAATCAGAAGTGGGTATGCCCTTTCTTCTTTCATATAACCTTCTATAATGATATGTACATGATTTTCAGGTTCAAGTCGACTTACTACGAGATGATAGGCATTTTGTGACACTCCATATTTGTGTAAAACATCATGAACTTCTTCGTTCTCTTTGTCAACATAAGCATTTGGATAAGCACCATATTCTGCAACAAACGTTTTTTTTGTATTATAACTCTCTTGAATATGCTTTTCAATACCATAAGAGTCACATGCAATATAATCGCTAAATTTTGTAGCTAAAAATTCAAATGTTCGAAAACCTGTTTGAATTAATTTATTCCATTTTGCTCGCTTCCAATTTAGACCGTCAGGGTTGGTAACAAGAAGTTTATGGTGTTTATGAGCAATATATCCAAACAAACCTCCAGCGGGTCCACAAGAGTAGATAATATCATTATTTTCCACACACATCTTAATGGAGTCATAGTAGAAGAGAATTGCATTTTTTGATTTAGAATATTTTGAGTAAAGGAGTTTTACTCCTTTGTATTCACTCATTGCATTGTTAGATATTTTTTGATCAGCATCGCAGATAACAGTAACGTGATAGTTGTGATTATGAACCAAATTAACTGATATCTCTTCTGCAAATGTTTCAAATCCACCATAATTTGCGGGTATCCCTCTACTCCCTACTATAGCTAGTTGCATTTAATTACCTTTTTATAAGCTTCTAATGTTTTGTCTGCCGCAATTTCCCAGGTATAGTTTGAGAATATATAATTTCTAATACTTGTATCATACTCCCTTTTATAGGCAATTTCAACGGCTTTGCGTATAGATGGGATAGAGCCTGCTTCACAATACGTAGCATATTCTTTAAAATATTCTTTTTGATCTCCTTCATCAGTGATTACAATATTACATCCCATGATAGCTGCTTCGATGCTAACCAAACCAGTTGTTTCAAACCAACTTGCTAAAATATGTACTTTTGCTGCTTTATAAATTTTAGCGAGTTCTTCATGCTCTAAATAATCGATAAAATGAATATTGTTTGATGCTTCTTTCTTGCATTGTTTGTAGTAGTCTAGTGCATTTCTAGAGGGTTTACCAATTATAAATACATTAAAACTGCTTTGATTTAGTGCACGAATAATATTAAGCTGATTCTTTCTAGGAGTAATTTGACCAACGGTAATGACTGCGTCAAGATAGTCTGGATTTGCGACTATTGATAAATTAAAAACCTTTTTATCTATTGCGTTGGGTACAACTATATAATCTTTTGTAACATGATACTTATTGATTAGCCTATTCATTTCGCTATGGGAGTTTGGTAATAACAGTTTTGAGTTTTTAATTACATATTTAAGACTATTTTTATGACCCAATATCAAATATCTCCAGTCACTGATCTGTTCAGCATTTTTGTATAATCTAGCTAGTGTTTTAATATATTCTATACCATCACTTCCAAATACCTTATATAATAATCCTCTTAGTCCACCATTTAATTTTTCAATATTATCAAATTCTACATATATTGGAGATACAATATAAGGTAATTTAGATTTTTTTATGTGTCCAAGGATGTCAGATGGGCGAATGATATTAAAAAAATGTATTAAGTCATATCTTGAATAATCAATTGTATCGTTTGCTAGTTTTATATCAATTAAAACCCCTTTATCTCTTAAATATTCAGCAGTCTTATTAATTTGCATCGTATCGCCACCGGGTAATGAAAATAAGGTTGCCCGGCTTATCATAAGTATGTACATTCTGTTTTCCTTTTTGTGTTTAATAGTTTTTTGTATTCAAATTCGGGAAAAATTTTTAGAAAAGCTAGAGCCCATAAATATAATTCATAGGTGTTTAAAAGCCAACCTCCGGTAAATCCATAAATCAGGGCATAGAAGAAAAGAGTCAATTGAAAGACATTAGAATAAACAGAGTAACGTATCATAAAGAAGAATAGTGTTAAATATTTTAAAAAAATACCAATTAGCCCTACTGTAGATATGGTACTTGCAAAAGAAGAAGGTAGCCTGTCACTTTTGTAACCATGAAATTTGTGAGTATATTGTGTTACATAATTTTTAGCTTGCCCAAAACCTACGCCAAAGTAAATATTATATTTTTCAATTAAATAGTATCCTGCTAAAGTTGAGAAAACAACTCGAACCTGCCCTGAATGATCTTCCCCAGCTACAACTTTGTCCAAACGACTTAAAAGTCTATCACCAAAAAAAGTCAAAACAACTGCAATTAAGATAATAATCGAAAAAATTTGTAATAAATAACGCTTTATAATCAATCTTGCATAAATTATAAGGGATAAGATCAAAGCTAAAAACAACGCGCCTAAGGTACCAGTTGATTGACATAACCATGCAGATAAAAAGGTCATAAAAAACAAAAACAAATATCGATATTGTTTTAAAAGGACTACTTTAAAAGTAACATAAAGGAGTAATGTCATGGAGATATATCCATAATGGGATGGTTCTGAAAAAAACATTTTTAAGCGTACCTGACCATCAATATTAATATTTTTTGAGACCCCCCACATATATTCTTGAAGTGGTGTGAAGTATATTGCTAATGCTATAGCTGTGAATATTGCATTAATTTTTAATAGGTTTTTAAATATAGCTTCGACTTCTCCTTGGATATATCTTTTTTGAAGAAAAAAATAGAAATATAGCATAGAAATAATTGAAGTGAAAAAATATCCTGAACTTAAAAAAAAGCTTTTTAGCTCAATAAATTTAGGATAAGGCTCTGTAGTATATTGTATTAACATGTACATAAGAAGAAAAAATAAAAAAAGAAGAACGACTTTAATTTTTTTAGTAAAAAATAAGTGTAACACTAAGATAGGCGATAGTAGATTGCTCCAGTTCAGGCCAAAAGGAAGTCCGGCTGTATTAAACAAATAAAAGATATAAAATAGCCCATTTTCAAGATGTGTTCTCATTAACCAACCCTAGTATAATTTGGTAAAAAAATTTTTTTTATAAAATTATTAATACTTAATTTTGTATTGTCTGTATAAATATATGATTGATTAAGAAAATCTAGATTGATTTTTGGATTTTTTCTATCAATTAAAGCAATATTTTGAGTATGGTAAAAATCATTTTTAAGTACAGACTTATTTGTAGTAAGTAGCTTTTTTCCAGCACCTAATGCTTCTATTGTTCGAATAGTCAAACCACTTTGATTGATGTTGTTAATATCTACAATAACTTTAGATTTGGAAAATAAATCTAATACAGCGCTTTTGTTTAAAGATTTAAAGATCATATAGCTTTTTTTATATTTAAAGTTTTTATTAAATATTATATTTTTTAAAAATGTAAAAAATGGTATAAATAGAAAGAATTTAGTTTTAAGGTTGTATTGTTTTGCTTGAATATCCAGTTTTTTTAAGACCTCAAGTCTGTCACTGTGCAAAGAGCCAATGAAGAGGAGATCAATAGCAGTTGATTTGTCGGTTGAACTTCTAAGATTTTTATAGTCATTATCATAGAAAAGAGGTAAGTACTCGAAATCATATTGTTTACAGTCTTCAGGATCAAAAGAGTATACCTTATCAAAAACCTCAATTAAGTTCAAGTAGTTGAAAACTTTTACAGAGTCCCATTGATACATTAAAAACTTTGCAGTAGGTTGTTTTCTTTTTATTTTTTCTAAAAAGTCTATAGATAAAAAATCCCCTCTTATTACAAAAATATAGTTATATTGGTTTCTATCTATCTTTTTTTCTATTTTTTTTCTAAATATATTTATGTAATGAGAACAAAGAGAGTTGCTAGTCTTTTTGAGTACTCTATAAACTAGAGATAAAGTATTTTCTCCAAAAAAATCAACTTTGGCACCCATATTTACGAGTTCATTATAGATTTCTACATGATAATTATATGTTACGGGTCCTATAAAAAGAATTTTTTTATCTTTTAAGTTCATATAAACTCTCCACTTGAATCAACTTTTTGCCAAGTACTCATTTTAAAATTATATCTTTTTATTACCCTTGCCGGATTACCAGCAGCAATAGAGTAATCTGGAATACTATGAGTTACTACAGCATTAGATCCAATAACACATTGTTTTCCAATAGAAGCACCAAGTATTGATACATTTTCACCTATCCAAGAACCGGAACCAATAGTTATTTTAAGGATAGGTGAAATACCTTGTTCTCTAATGGGTATTTCAATATTAGAAAAGTTATGGGTACCATCACTAATAAAAACTTTATCAGCAATGAGTACAGATTCTTCAATAACTATTTCTTCAGTTGAAACAAGATGGAAAAAATGACCTATTTCACAATGAGACTTAATAATTAATTGAGCATGCTTACCTACATATAGCCAAGCCATGTCTTTGATTATAATATTATTTTCTAATATTATATTTCGCATGCCATCTATTCTTAGTATTCTATATATTCGATTTTTTTTGCCACAAGCTTTAAAGCTTCGTTTATACAAGAAAAAATTAAGGGCACTAAAAAGGTTGATTATTTTTCTAGTTAGCATAAGTATACCAATTGGTTAGATTTCTATTAATAAGGTATTCCAACTTTTTAATATCTTCTTTAAAAAAAGGAATTAAAGATTCTCTATCATATTTTGTAAGTTTTGGTATGGGTTTTTGTGAATAGAGAGTGTTTTTTAAGATGTTTTTAGCGCTTGTTGGAATGGGTGAAGTGAGAAGTTTTAAAAATTTATTATGTATTAGATTTTTAATGAAGGCATTCTTTGGAAGCTTAGTGACATTGTATTTTTTATTGTAATCGATGGATTCGAATAAATTAATATCTAGAAAAGCAAATAATTCAGCAGATACTTTTTTAGCATTTTCTTGTAAATCATCAAATAAAAATATTTTAATATTATTAGAAGGAAAAATATCATAATAGCGTTTGATTTGTTCAAAATACAATCCAAGTTCTATATAGGTATAAGATATTCCCCATCCTTTTTTTTCAAGAGCATAGTCCTGCATAACAGCGTCTAAAAAGTTTTGATTCTTGACTAATCCTATTTGTAACCCCATAAGCCAATGAGAAAAAGTTCTTTCTATGGGATTACGTAAAATAACAATAATTTTAGAATGGGGATTAAAATCATAAATTCTTTGTGCAGCTTCTTTGCTATAGAGATAGCCGCTACTCATTTCACCTATACATTTTTCATTGCGCTGTTCTCGGAAAAGTTGTAGGTAGGAGTCTAAGTCATTAATATATGCTATATGTTTTTTTTCTAGTTTATTTTTAGCTAAATACTTTATGATATCAAAGGTATTGTGTTCTCGATATTCTTTATTAAAATCTTGTAGTTTAATATCCTTACTAAAGTAATGAGGTTCTTTAATTGGTGACATATAAACATCAGGATGTTGATCAAGATAATTATATAGTGAAGTAGTACCTGATTTAGCTGCACCAACAATAAAAAAGTTCGGTGTTCCCATTATTTTACTCCTATATAAAAAGCAATGAAACCAAACTTTTTCCAAACGAAATACCCCATTAAGGTATTCCATAAAATAGTACTTACCATAGTTGCCATTGCAACACCCACTAAACCATACTCTGTAACCCAAAGCAGATTTAGAAAAATATTTATTATAATGGTGACAATCAAAATATTTTGATAAATAATTTGGTGCCCAGTCATTGTTAATAGCATGCCAACTGAGCCACTTATTGCATTGAAAAACTGCCCTAATGCTAGAAATATTAGGGCAGTTGCACCTAACTCAAATTGCTCACCAAAAAAACTTAAAATAAATTCTGGGAAAAAGAGTATAAATAATAAGATGGGGAGAGACAATAAAAAAATAAGTTTAGTTGATTGCTTTACAATATTTTTTAATCCCTGTAAATCCTTTTTGCCCCATATTTCTGCAAACTTTGGTGCGGCTATAGAGTTAATAGACATAAGTACAATGCTGGTTAGCAAGGAGACTTTTAAAGCAACACTGTAAATGCCGACTTCTTCAGTACTTCGAAAAGCACCAAGAATAAGAATATCAGTCCAACTCATAACTATGAACAGAGAGCTTGCAAGCATCATTGGAAGAGATGTTTTCAATATCTTCTTGAAAGATATGTTTGTTTCTTTTTTTGACGTACTTTTATTTGTGAGTTGACTCACATGGTATTTCCATAAAAATATAGACATAATTCCAGCAATGATGATGGCAGTAAGTTGAGCATAAATAGGCATGAGGTTATCAGTAGAAAAATACAGTAAGAATAAAACTATTAAAGAAGCAAATAAAGGAAGAGCTATACTACTGAAAAAAGAGTACAGTATGATTATTTTTAAACCTCTTAGAGCTTCTCTGTTAATAAACAAAATAGTCATTGGGAGTACACCAAAAGAAGCTAGCTGAAAAGCAGTGATTAGTTCAGGTTTATTCAAGATATACTCACAAACTATAGGTGTGATAGTGTAGGCTATTATTGTAATAAAAAGGGACATAGGCAGAGTGAGGTATAGAATTTTTTTATAGATATCAATAACTATATTTTTTCTATTGTTCTCAGCGATACTTTCACCAATAAAACGCAATATAACAGTATCCATACCAAGTCTGCTAATAATTGATATAATTTGTAAAAAGGTAAAGGTTAGAGTAAAAATACCCATAGCCTCAGCCCCGTAGCCTTGTGTAACAAGCAAGACAAAGGCATATCCTAAAATTATACCAACTATGCGTAGAGTAAAAGAAATGGACGAGCTTTTTAGAAGTTCAAAAAATTGTTCATCTCTATGCAGTTTCAAGCTTAATTTATTAATCATAATTAGGTATATCATCTCTTTTTATATAGTCCAAGTAGGTTGTAAAGAGTTTGGCTTTAAAGTCGGTGTATGGAGGAATAAAATTGTTTTGTAAATTTTTAAACTCTTTTAGAAAATCAATAACCTCACCTAAGGTCGTATAATAAGAGATTTTTGGTTTTATATAACATGAGGTCCTCATATGATGCCGATTCTTAAGACATTCTACAAATTCTTTGACAATGTCTTGTACATAAGCATAGGTCATAGGAGTATTGCGGTCAAAAACAATGATTTCTTTGTCATGAATACTATTATAAATCCAGGTGGAGATAACAGAATTATAATTTGGTTTGCAGCCCTCTCCAAAAATATGAGGAAGTCTATATATCCATATGGGAATATTGTTGTATTTTCCATAAGTTTCTAGATATATTTCAGCTTCTCGTTTACTAATTCCATAGGCAGTTGTTTGGAGTTCTGCATGAATGGAAGAGCTCATTAAAAAAGGAATTTTTTTCTTTTTTTCTTCAATTAAAGTAATTAGTCTTTTTGTTAAACATACATTAGCCTTTTTAAACTCTTTATTACTATTTTTTTGTTTAACTTCGCCAGCAAAATGGTAGATAAAATCTACCATAATAATATTTTTTTCTAGTTCTTGCCAAGAAGTTTCTTTATTAAATTCAATAATATTTATATTATTTATATTATTTAAGTATTTTATCATATTGGATCCAATAAAACCTTGTGATCCTGTTATTAGTACGGTCATAATAATTATTTTCTGTTTAAATTGTCTAAAAAACAATTTAAAATATTATTGAGTAAATGCATTGTCTAGATAAGCCTTGGTAGTTTGTCTAAGTAATGTAAGCTTTTTGTGAGACTTTTCAAAATCTAGAGGAGTAGTAATAATTTCATTTAAGTTTTCATTGTTTAGAATGAGTCGATTTTGAAGATCTACATTTTTTAAAAAACCTTCTATCCTATTTAAACCACTTTCTGGTTTTATAGCAATAAAAGGCACCTTGAAATTAACAGAAAAAACAGTACCATGAAAAGAGTTTGTAATTACAAATGATGCACCGGACAGTAACTCAATATATTCCTTTGGACCGGCATCTTGTATATGATTATCAGCATCATAGCCAAGATAAGGATCTTGATCAATGACAACAACTTTTAAATTCAAAGATAAAGAAACTTTACGTACTATTTCACGAACAAACTTGTCTTTTTTTAAGGTATATACAAAAACGTACGGTGCTTTTTCAACTGTTTCATTAATATTCAGTGCTTCTAACCATTCTTTTTTATTGAGCAGTAATGTTGGATCTAGTAAAGCAGAAACTTTTTTATTTTCTAGAATTGAAGTTAGAAACTGTGATGTGTCATTTTCTCTTGTAGAAATACTTGAAAAAGAGTTTAAGTAACTGATGAGTAGAGATGTTTCTTGATCAGAGAAATTATAGGAGCCTGAACTAGAGGCAAAGGAGATCTTTTTTTTAGTTTTTATAAAAGCTAAAAAATAGGCACTATCAAATCCATCTACAATATTTGGATTCCAGATTTGATCACTTCCACAAACAAATATATCATAGTCTTTTTCTAGGTTTTTAAGTGAGTGATGATCAGGGCATGGTTCAGTCAAATTAAAGTAAGTATTTACAAAATACTTGAACTTTTTTAATAAGCGATATCTTGGAAAAATTCTAGCAATATCTTTAGCCATTCTCAAAAAGTCACGAGGTGTATATCCATAACGGATAAGACACATTGTCTTTTCTAAGTGAGTAGTCTTATAGTCAATAAGGGATACACCCCCATACTGAGACAGAATCTTTTGTGATGCAAATGCTTGAAGCATGCCTCCATAGCTATTTGCCCAATGTATCGTAATCAATGCAATTTTAATTTTCAAGTTATCTCTCCTCCAGTTGACTAAAAATCTCATCTATTGGTCTCCGGGCGGAAACACATACTTTATTCACTGCATCAGGATAACCTATTGCTATTATCATCATAATCGAATGATTTTTGTGGATATTCACGGTTTTTCTTAATAGTTTATCTTTTGAGGGAGAAGTACTCCAGTTTAGAGGACAAGATGCAACTCCTAGGGAGTGTAAAGCATAAATTAGTGACATAGATAACATCCCCCCATCAATCCAATATTCGTAATGTTCTTCAGCAGAAAAAAATGCTTTTAAATCTATTGTGACAATTATAATATTTGGTATATATTCTCCAAAAGGTTTATTCCCTGATTGGTATTTTAAGACAGAATTCTTTATGTCTTGGTCACTTGTATGATATAAATGCCATGGTTGACGATTACATACAGAGGGCGTTTTCATTGTAAGCTTAATAGCTCTCATAATAATATCATGAGGAACAGTTTCATTTTTAAATTCTCTAAGTGAATATCTTGAGAAGAAAAACCTCTCAGGATCTTGCAAAACACCTTTTTGGTAATCTTCTAAACAATATTCTATGACACCATGTGTATCCGTAGAATTAAACTTTATTTTTTCAAGCGCATTTTTAATTTGTTTTGATGTTTCTTTTTCTCTGTTTTCTGGTAAATTAATAAAGGTTTCTAAAACTTGCTTGGCTGCTCTATCATGATACCCTATATTTTTATATGTATCTGCCTTTTTTAATAAGTCTAATAGTATATAAGCATTTTTCCAGCCAGAATCTTTTTTTCTCTTCTTGTAGCTCATACTTTTTTCTAATGCATGATAGACTAATACTGCATAATAATTTCTTTGTTCGGAATCTTTCATATCTATACGCCAACCACTATACATAATAAAGCGATTAAAATTATAGATAAAGCCAAATATTGTTTTTAATAATATAAATATATTTCTAATATACGGTCTAAGTGTTTGCCATATTGTTTTCATACATTCCCTTTTAAGGATATTTTTTCTTGTGAAAATACAATTTTTTCTGATGCATAATAATATAATAAAAGTAAAGTAAAATTACTAATCACTGTAGCACTAGCTGCTCCAATTGCTCCATATTTTGGAATCAAGATAATATTAAGAACAATATTAATTAAAGCAACTGAACCCATGTAGGTGACTTTACGTTTCATATGTTGTTGTGTTACAAGAGTAGCTCCAGTACTAAAGGCTACAAATATAATGGGAGCTGATATAGCTAAAATATTTACCAAAATAACAGCATCCTGATATTCAGTCCCAAATAAGAAAGGAATTCCCCAATTAGATAGCCCCCAGATTATAAGCATTGCAATAAGACCCAAAATTAGCATTGCAATATTCCCTTTGCGATAGATAGTGTAAAACTTGTCTCTATCATGATGTGCCCAGCGATGGAGCTTCGGTAATAAATATTTTTGGTAGACTACCCCAGGAAAAAGATATACAGCAGCTATAATAGTAAAGGCTACATTATAGATGCCTGCCTCTTTATCACCTATCATATACTTAAGTAAAACTATATCACTTTGATAATAAATTAAATAAAAAAAAGTAGCTAAGCCAAAGGGCCAAGAATTTTTAAGTACCGAGATAGTTGTTGGAATATTAAGTTTAGTAAATTGTTTTTCATCATGACCTTTTAGTATAAAATGACCCCTTGCCATGTACCATAATTGGATTATAGCGAGACATGTAACCACAATACTTACCGAAGCATAAATAAAGGCAATATTTTCAGGGGTCATCCAGCTAGTAAATATAAAAGCGAAAAGACATATTAAAAGAAATCTTGTCAAATGAGGTAATAATTGCCATGCTGCAAAATCTGTATAGCGTTCTTCAAGCTGTAATTTACTGCTTACTAGTCCCATGGATACTTGTCCCAAAATATAAAAAGATAATACTAAAATTAAAAGACGTGTTGTTGTGTCATGCATCCCAAGAAAAGCCCAGAACCAAAGAATCGAAATAGCTAAAAAGGTGGTAGTAATAACAAGGTTAAAAGATGAATCCAACCATCTATTAGCCATTGAGCCTTCTTCTCCATATAGTTTAAGCCATAGTTGTGATACACCAAAACCAGCGAGAGGAGATATTAAGATTACCATAGCCAAAGTTGCTGAGAATACTCCAAAACTTTCAGCACCTAAGTGCCGTGCAAGAATAGTTTGTGTTAAAAATGCTAGACCCGCTCCCAATAATGATCCAGTAGATAATAGTATAATGGCTATAAAAGTATGTCGTTTAAGCATATTGATTCAGATACCACTCAATTGTCTTAACAATACCGCTGTCAAAATCTTCATCGGCTCTCCA
>JAMOMX010000095.1 GCA_027066935.1 Sulfurimonas sp.
TTAATCATTTAAATCTTTTTTATACACTTTAAGCATGTCATTATAATGCTCCAATGTCATAAAACTTTTCTCAAACCTATAACGAATTATAAATTCTACAATTTTATCTTTGAACTCAACATCCACAAGCTCCGCTTTTCCAAAATAACCAAGTGAGATATTTTTACTTTTGACACGAGCTTCTTTATCATATGATATTGCTAAAATTTGAAGATATTTACCTTTTTTTATCTCACCTAGATTTTCTTCTAAGAGTGATGCACCTGAGAGATTTACAGCTTTAAACTCAAAAATATCTTCAAATTTTTCAATTTTTTTATCTATACCAATATCTGTATATAAAATTTTTAATGCACTAATATTATCTTTTCTAACTTTCTCATAAGAGGATATGTTATTTGTTAAGTTTTTAAGTCTATCTAGCGCTGCACTCATCTTTTACCCACCTAACTATATTAATACATAATGTTAGCATATTTTTAAAACATTATAATCCTAAATAAGCTATAATTACACAAATATATATAACAAAAGAGTACAATGGATTATTTACAACTAAAAGGGTCTCAATCTTTAAGTGGTGAGATTAAGATTTCTGGCGCGAAAAATGCATCACTTCCATTAATAGCTATGACAATCCTTGCAAAAAATAATGTTAAAATAAGTAATTTACCACATGTTGCTGACATCAATACTCTTTTAAAACTATTATCAAACTTGGGTGCATCCTGTGAGAAAACTAATGATGATATGCTTATAGATACTTCCAAGCTGCATGAAACAAAAGCTACTTACGATATTGTAAAAACTATGCGTGCATCTATTCTAGTTCTTGGTCCCTTACTAGCTCGTTTTGGTAAATGTGAAGTTTCTCTTCCTGGTGGTTGTGCTATTGGTCAACGGCCTGTAGATTTACATCTAAAAGCACTAGAGCAAATGGGCGCAAATATAGAGATAAAAAGTGGATATATAGAAGCTACTGCGTCAAATGGATTAAAAGGTTGTGATATTATTTTTGATAAAATCACAGTAACAGGCACTGCAAATATTGTAATGGCAGCAGCACTAGCAAGTGGAGTAACTACAATCACAAATGCAGCTCGTGAACCTGAAGTAGTTCAGCTTTGTGAAATTTTAAATGAAAGTGGTATTAACATAAAGGGGATTGGTACTGCAATTTTAACTATAGTGGGTACTGATCGTAAGCTTATAGATATTGTTGGCTTTAGTGTAATTCCAGATAGAATTGAAGCTGGTACATATCTATGTGCTGGAGCAATTACAAATTCTAAACTAACAATCACAAATACAAATCCTTCACATTTAGGTTCAGTTTTAGCAAAGCTTGAAGAGATGGGATTTTCTATTGAGTCAACAAAAGACACTATTACTATACATCCAACTAGTGAGATTAAACCCGTTAGGATTATAACTCAAGAATACCCAGCTTTTCCAACTGATATGCAGGCTCAATTTATGGCTTTGGCTACCCAAGCAAATGGTGTATCTATAATTGAAGAAAGATTATTTGAAAATCGTTTTATGCATGTTAGTGAGCTTCAAAGAATGGGTGCTGATATATCTCTAAATGGACATACCGCTACAATTAATGGCAAATCAAATTTAAGTGCTACTGATGTTATGGCTACAGATTTAAGAGCTTCAAGTGCCCTTATTTTAGCTGCTTTAGTGGCAGATGGCACAACCGATGTTCATCGAATATATCATCTTGATCGTGGATATGATTCATTAGATAAAAAACTTCAAAATGTTGGTGTGGATATAGTAAGGTTGTCTGAGTAATACCCTTTCTATTTTTGAGTTACGTTGAACATTTTTTTTACGAAAAAACATTCACTTCACTCAAAGCCAAGGACATCATTCTTCAAAGATTATCATCTCGTAGATTGATTTTTTTGTAACCAATGCCTTATCTGGTGAAACAGAGTGAGAGTTTTGTGCACGGGTAACTTGATCTCTTAACTCTGCTATCTCGCTCTCCATCTCATCTACATTGTCTTTTAAACGTAAAATAATATCAACACCAGCTAAATTTACACCAAGCTCTCGTGTAAGCCTTAAAATGAGTTTTATTTTATCTATATCCCGTTGAGAATAAAGTCGAATACGACCGCTTGAGCGAGCAGGAATAATTAAGTTTTCACGCTCATACTGACGAAGAGTTTGTGGATGGATATCTAATATCTTAGCAACAATACTAATTAAATAAACTGGTTCGTCATATTGATGAATCATAATTTTTCTTTCATTATTTGCACTAAATCCTCATCTAAATCATCTACTTTAGGCAATATAATATTTGCTTCTAAATATAAATTTCCACGAGTTTTAGTTTTTCTATTCATGGCACCCATCTCTTTTACACGAAATCTTTGCCCATTTTTAGTATTTTGAGGAATTTTTAATTTTATCTCTTTTTCTAAAGTTGATATCTCTATTTTGTCCCCAAATAGAGCTGTTTTTAGTGGTAAATCAAAGCTTTTTATTAAATCATCACCCTCTCTGATATATTCAGGATTTGGGGCTACTGTAATTTTTAAAAACAAATCTCCAGCTCTTCCACCTTGAGCATGTCCCTTACCTTTAACACGCATCTTTTCTCCACTTTTAACACCAGCTGGAATTTTTATATCAAATCTTTCACCTTGAACAGATACAGAGTGAGAGCCACCTAAAATACTCACACTAAAAGGGATAGTTACATTTGTTTCTATGTCTAAATTTGGTTGTTGCTGTCTTTGGCTACCAAATGGGCTTCCTCCACCAAAACCTCCACCTCCAAAATGGCTGCTTCCTCCGCTAAAACCCCCGCCACCAGAGAACATTTGTCTGAGAATATCATCTAAGTCACCTTGTCCTCCAGCATGTGAACGAGAAAAATCGTGAAAATTTTGTCCACCAAACATACTGTCGCCATGCATATCGTATTGTTGTTTTTTCTCTTTATCGCTTAATATCTCGTATGCTGAGTTTATCTCTTTAAATTTTTCTTCTGCACTTGATTCTTTATTTACATCTGGGTGATATTTTCTTGCTAATTTTCTATATGCTTTTTTAATCTCACTCTCATTCGCATTTTCTGAGACTTCAAGTGTTTCGTATAATGACTTTGCCAATTTATTTCCTAAAATTTATATTATTGTTTATTAAGTGTGATTATATCATAAGAGTTGAGTGTATGTCAATCAAGGCATTGTTCCACCTACGACTATTTTTGTTATACCAATCCCCATTAAAAGGTAGGTATTTAAATAAAAGATATTTCTTTGATCTTTATATCTATGTTAGTGAAAATTGAATTTCTACCAATAATCAAAAATCTTAAATTGCTTTTTCAGGACTGACTAATTAAAAAAAATGTATTATTAGTATACTTTAATTTAATGGGTAAAGATGAATTTTAAACTTTTAAATATATTTACGATTATCACTGTGTCTACATTATTTATAGGCTGTGGTGGAGGACTTACTTTGCAAGAAGTACAAAACAAATCTTTTAATAAACAAATATTAAATAATTCAAGCAAGAGTGTTCAACTAATTGCTGTTAAACAAAATAGTGCCAATATCGTTCATATAAAAAACCCAAACGAAGATGTTCAACTCGCAGCTGTTAAAAATCATCCTATGGCTATTATGTACATTAAAAATCCAAGCAAGAGTGTTCAGCTAGCTACTGTTAAAAAAAATCCAATGACTATTGTATATATTAAAAATCCAGATTATGATGTTCAGCTAGCTGCTGTGACAAGAGATGGTGAGATGATTAAGCACATTAAAAATCCAGATAAAATCATTCAACTTGCAGCAATCATTCAAAATGCCGATGCAATTAGATATATACCAAATTCACATAAAACTGTTCAGCTTGCGGCTGTTATTAAAAATGAAAGTATTATTAAGCACATTAGAAACCCAGATAAAGATGTTCAACTTGCAGCTGTAAAAAAAAACAAAAATGCATATAAGTATATTAAAAAACCATATAAAGAGGTAATAATATATGTTAATGCAAAGATAAAGAATAAACCAATTAATTACACTATAGAAGATGCCCGCTTAACAGTTAAGTTATCTGAAAACTCAACTATCACGCTACTAAACCATACAGATGAATTTATCAAAGTCGCTTATTTATCAGAACACTATTGCCATAGTGTTGCCACTGTTAATGATTTATATGTACCCCCAAATGGAACCATTAAACAAAATGCTCCAAATAACAACAGTTGCAAAATAAGCTCTATTGACACTGAAATCGACTATGGATTTGCTCTAAAGTATAAAGTTTCAGGTTCCTCTAAAAGGTTTTCACTTTTTAAGAGTGAAATTTTTAAAGTTACAGATTTAATAGATTAGAGTTAGATTAAAATAAAGTAATGCAGGCTTTATCATCATCAACCTTAATTTTTAAATTGATACATAATTATAGAAGAAGCAATTGCTACATTTAAACTTCTTACATCTCCTACCATCTCAATAGTTACTACCTCATCACAAATATCTAAAATTTCTTTTCTTAATCCTTTACCTTCGTGCCCCATAAGCAGTACCCATTTAGTTGGCGTATTTAGATTTTTAAGCATGGTTGAGTTTTGAGTTATCTCTGCGGCAAATATTTTATATCCATTTTGTTTTAACTTAGCTATTGTTCGAAAAATATTATCATAGATACTTATTTTTAATTTACTAACATGTCCCATAGATACTCTCAATGCTCGTCTTGCATAAGGGTGTGGTGCGTTTGATGGGACAAGATATGAGTTAACTCCAAGAGCTGCAGCACTCCTTGCAATTGAGCCGATGTTTTCTGTTGAAGTTATAGCATCTAGCATCAAGATGTTATCATCTAGCTCATCAAGAGAAAACTCTTTTGGACGAATTCCATGAGCCATACAGTTGTGATGAACTTTATGTCCAACTATGCTTTGCATCTGTTTTTTTGTAGCTAAATAAAGATTAGAAATATTTTTAGTTTTTATTAACTCTTCAAACTCATCATAATACTCTTTTGTAGCTAATATACTTTTTATCTCTAAATCAGTTTTGAGTAAAACATTCACTACCTTTGGGCTATCTGCTACAAAACTATTTAATTTATTGAAATTATTATCACGCATTGTATGATAAATTTCTAACTCTAAAATATTAAAATTTTCTATACTAATAAGTTTCATTTTATATAAATTTTAAAGTACACAAACTTTATTTTTACCACTTTTTTTAGCATTATACATTGCTTGGTCAGCTCTTTGTATTATAGTATTTATTGTATCATCTTCAAGACATTGTGTTGCTCCACAGCTAATTGTAAGAGAGGTAGATATAAGATCTTTTATTTTTTCATCTTTTTGTATAATTTCTCTAAGTTTGTTAGAAATTTTAACAGCTCCCTCTGTTGGTGTATCTACAAAAGCTATCACAAACTCTTCTCCACCCCATCTCGCATATATATCTGCTTTTCTAATGTTATGTTTTAATAATGATGAAAATTCTTTTAATATATCATCACCAGTTTTATGTCCAAAATTATCATTTATTTTCTTGAAATTATCTAAATCAATAAATAATAAACTAAGTGGTTGATTATTACGCTTTTTTAATAACAATAAATATTCAAATTTTTCTTTAAAATTTCTTCTGTTTGGTATCTGCGTTAAGCTATCATAGTTAATTAACTTTTCTAATTTTTTGTTGTGTTGAGAGATAACAGCTATTGTGATGAGTGTTATTATAAGTGTCAGCAAAAGAGATATAGTCATATTTAGATAAAAAGTATTTTTTGTGTCTTTTGTAAAGTTATCAAGTCTAGCTTCAACGAGTAGATATATATTTAGTTCTTCAATATATTTTGTATTTAGTAAATGTGTATAACCATCTTTTTCATACTCAATTATATGTGTATTTTTTGATAAAATTGTATCTTTATATTTAGATAGTTCACTTATAGAATCTAAGTTTATTATCTTGTCTTGATTATGTTCTTCACTTAAAATTATGTTTGCATTTTCATCTAAAAAACTCACTTTTAGCTTATAAACATCTTTAAACATTTTAAGCATATCATTGATATATGAAATTTCAATGCCAACTCCAGCAGCACCTAAATAATTAAAATTATCATCAAGCATTTTAAAATTTATAAACATAATAAGCGTATTTGCTAAATGCTCATTTAAATCTAAATTTATTTCATGCTCGTGAGGCGCATCTTTAAACTCAAAGTACCATTTGTTCGTTGGGTTTTGTTCGTCTATTTGTTCAATCAATCCGTTATGTGTATAATAATTTTTGCTTTTTTGAGAAACCAAAAATGTTGCAAGCATCCCATATTTATTTTTTATACTATCTAGATATTTTTGTATCTTTTGAACATTGTTCTCCTCTTGAATAAGCCAATCTTTCACAAAAGTATCGTGTGCCATCATTGAGGCCACTAAAAAAGGTTCTATCATATGTTTTTGAATCTCTGTGTAAATATTATCAACAGATAGGGGAAGGGACTGAGTTTTTAGTTGATTTTGTGTAGCATTCATAGAAATTTTGTAGTTTAAAAGTGAGCTGCCTATCGATAAAGTTAATAATAAAAATGAGATGATGATAACAATTTTATATTTAGATTTCACAACTATTTTATGCCTTAAGAATTAATTGTAGCTATATTGTTTAACTGATCTAAAGTTTCTCTATTTAATTGTTTTTGTTTAATATCATATACCATACCAACTAAATATTGGTATGAGTCAAGTTTAACACTTCTTTTATGAAGAGCTGCTTTACTGAGATAATTTAATATTTCATCTCTAGTTAAAATACTACATCCCTCTTCAAGGTTATTTATTTTTTTTGCAAATAGCTCTTCATCATCAATAAAATTATTTGAGATGTTATATGCTGCATCTTTATCAAGCCCTCTTTTATGTAGTATTGTTGCTATGTTTAAGGATACTCTGTTTTTTTTTATTTGCTGGTTTGCGCTTAAAGTTGAAGCACCTACTGAACTCAAAGTAAGAGCAGAAGCTAGTAAAGTTGAACTAATTATATTATTTTTAGTCATTTCAAAACCTTTAGATAGATTGTACGCAAGATAATTAAATGAATTGTGAATGAAAATATTAATGGGGATTGGTATAAGATTTAATCACTTTTAAAATTTCATCTGCTATTCTAAAAGAGTTTGCATAGATTGTCCAAGTGTATGGGACACTTCCACCTGTTGGCATAAACGAGGCATCTGCTACATAAAGGTTGTCCAAATCATGGGTTTTACAATTTTTATCTAAAACTGAAGTTTTAACATCATCTCCAAATCTGCATCCACCTGCTACTAAATTTGGTGGAGGTGCTGATGAGATTGAGTAAGTTATATCCTTAGCACCCATCTCCTTTAAAACTTTCACAGCTTTTTGTGCAAGTTTTTCACCAACTTCTAAGTCATGTGGATGCCCATAAAGATTTATAACTCCAACAGGGGTATTAAATTTGTCTTTTTCTTTCTCATCAACCCCAATAAAACACTTATCAGTAGGAAGCCAATCATTAAAAACCTCAAATGTTAACTTTCTTGAAGTTGTCAATCTATTGTGGATTTTATCTCTTAGGGTATCCCCCCACAATATATTTCCACCCTCATCATAAAACTCTCTACTGACACGACTTATGATATTTTGATGTTCAAATAAAAAGTCAGTAGTCCCGCCTTTATATTTTTTACCATCTTCTTCAAATTCATAATCATCTTGCAGTGAGCGATTAAAAAATAATCCTACCTGCATAAGTTCATCTTGCCTCTCTTTGCTTAAATCTTTAAAATCAAATCTACCACTACCACTACCACCAGCTGAAAAGATTAAATTTTTTCCAACTTGTTTGTTAGTGTTAGCCAAACCGTTAGGAAAATGTTTGTTTTTAGAGTTTAAAAGAAGTCGTACACTCTCTATAGCTTGTGCAGATAAAACAAATATTTTAGCCTCTATAGAGTGTGATTTTAAATCTTTGTCATAATAGTGCGCAAATGTTACTTTTTTTTCATCACTATCAAGTTTATACACAAAAGCTTCTGGAATTATTTTAGCACTACATTTTTGAAGCAAAGCAGCCCTTGCACTCCCTTTTGCTCCAGTTGCACAAGCATAACTTCCACAAAAGTTAGAGTATTCACACCCTTTTCTATCTAATGCATTTTCAGATAAAATTGCACGAGGAGTTGCGAAACTCTCTAAAGAAAGCTTTTTACATGTTTTGTCAAACCAAGTGGTTACACCATTTTCAAAAAGCTTAGTATATGGAAACTCTTTTGTACTTCTTGGTTCTAAAAATTTATGTTTTTCAATCTTACCGCTCACACCCACAATATGTTCTACTTTTTCATAATATGGCTCTAACTCTTCATAAGAGATAACCCAATCAACTATATTAGCACCTTTAATATCTCCATATACACTCTTGAGTTTAAAATCATTTGGCTTCATCCTATGAAAATATCCACTCATCAAGTTTGATGAACCACCAACCATTGAACCATTCCAAAAGTTCCAATTGTATTCATCTCCATCAAACCTTGTTAAATTGCCATCCTCATCTATCTCATTTATAATATGCTTCTCATCTTTTAGCATAGGGATAAATTTATCACGCCTTGATACTGCTAACTCATCTTTTGATATATCCGCTTCTGTATAGTTTTTCCCTTTCTCAAGCACCACTACATTAAAGCCTGCTTTTGATAGCTCATAAGCTATTGGTGAACCACCAGCTCCACTTCCAACTATACATATATCATAAATCATAAAAGTGCCTCTTTTGGTTGTGGAAGACCTGTTTTAAAATTTAACCATTCCCAACCACTTCCAGAAGATACATTATATACAGGATCACTAAAAACTGCTTCCATTATATATGTAAGCATCCTGTTTATAAAGCGATCACCCCATCTAGTTTGAGAGATTAATATCAACACTTTTTGCCTTTGTAGAGAATCTAATTTTATATAGGCTTTACCAAATAGCTTTATTGCTTCTTCATTTAGCCATTTTATACCATTTTTGATATGCTTTTTTTCATCTTCATCTATACGCGAATGGCTTAGTATTATTTGTAAATACTTACTCATATTAACACCTAATTTTTTAGCATGTGGGAATAGATCGTATTGAAGTATTTTTATTGTTTGAATAGGGGTAGTTACACTAAAAAGCTCACAACCACTCAGCACTAAAACAGATGAGCTTAAAAAACCAGCTTTTAAAAAGTTTCTTCTATTTATCATAATATATTGTAAAAATTTTTCATCTAATATTCTTTAAATAGTATAATAACGAGGGATAAACTTCTAAATATATTATATGCACATTATAAAAAGGGGCAAGAAGAATAGAAGAGTTTAGTTGTTAAACAGAGCTAAAAGCTCTATTTAAAAGTGACTATTTAGATCCACACTTACCAGCACCACATTTCATAGTACTAGCAGCTTTTTTACCTTTACAATTGCACTTTTCATCTTTACATACAATTCCTTTTTCACAATTCTTTGCACATTTTTCATTACAATCTTTTTCAGATTTAGTTGCACACTTTCCACAGTTAGCGCCTGCTAAAAGAGTTGTAGACCCCAAACTCATATATAATGCAGCTCCTAGAAGAAGTGCTGATACCTTTAACTTACCCATGTTTTATCCTTGTATTTTTATTGTGAAAGTATTATATCTAAGTTATGTGTACTGTTTGTGTATTTATGATAAAATTTACCTTAAGAGGTTATTATGAAAATATTACTTATGGAAGATGACGCTGTTTTATCTGATATTTTACTAGATTATTTACAAGAGTCATGGCAAGTTGAGTATGCTTATAATACTCAAGAAGTTTATGATAAACTTGAGAACACAAAATACGACCTATTCATATTTGACATAAATGTAGCAGGGAAAAGTGGACTGGAACTTTTAAAAGAGTTAAGAGAGTTTAATAACACCACCCCAACTATCATCATAACGGCTTATACAGATACAGATTATCTAAAACAAGCATTTGAATTTGGTGCATGTGACTATATAAAAAAACCTTTTGATTTAGAAGAATTAAATGCTCGTATATTAAATGTAAAAACAATCTTTAATATTCAAAATAAAATCCAAATAGAGATTAGCTCAAATATATATTTTAATGCTTCAAAAAAACAGATAATAAATAAAGATAAATTTTTTACAATTAGCACAAAAGATACTAGAATTTTAGAATATTTTCTTAAAAATCAAAATCGTTTAATAAGCAACGAAGAGTTAACTCAAAATATTTGGGATTTTGACAAGATGCCAAGTGATGCAACTATTCGTTCCCATATTAGAACTTTAAGAGATTTAATTGGTAAAGATAAGATTAGTACCATAAGAGGGAATGGCTATATATATGAATGAAGTTACCTCTAAATCATTTTGGCTTTTTTTAACTCTTTATCTTGGAAGCTCTTTTATTTTCTTATTTAGCTCTAGCTACTGGTTTTATACTGCTCAAACTTCTGTGCAAAAAAGTTCTGATTATTATAAACTAAAACATATAAGCGATCAAATTAGTACAGAAGTTATAAAAGCTCATATGATGGATTATCCATTTAAACTCAAATCTTACGGTAATACTAAAGTAGGTCTATATGATAAAAATAAACAACTAAAATATGGAACAAAAATTCAAGAGATTGATTTTGACAAAGATTATTATATGCAAGATAATATTTTTACAGTTATATCTCAAGGAACCGCTAACCATCTTAATATATCTTATGTAGTTGTTCAAAGTATAGAGTGTGCCTCTTCACTTAAAAAAATTAGAGAAAAAATATTTTTAGTTACTACTATTATTGCAATTTTTATTATAGTGATATCTGTTATCCTTGCTAAGATATTTTTAAGACCAATAAAAAATAAAATTCAAGAGATAGAGGAGTTTGTAAAAGATACTACTCATGAATTAAACACCCCAATAACTGCCTTAATGATGAGCACTTCAAGAGTAAGAGATAAAAAATCTTATGATGAAAAAATTATACAAAACATATCAATTAGCACAAAACAATTGTATGAAATATATTCATCTTTAAGTTATCTAAGCTTTGAATCTAAAGAGGAAGATGAGAAGATTATGTTTGATGATGTCATACAAGAGTCTATAAAATATTTTAATGAACTCTTAGAGAGAAAAAATATCTCTTTATTGTTTAATAAAAATTCTTGTCAATTAAATATAGCCCCAACAAAAGCAAAAATGCTTATAAATAATTTGCTTAGTAACGCAATAAAATATTCCCATCCAAACAGCACTATATCAATAGAGATATCACAAGATAAATTTAAAATAAAAGATGAGGGTATAGGGATAAAAAAAGATAAATTAAATACTATTTTCAAAAGATTTTCTCGTGCAAATTCTTATGCTGGTGGATTTGGGGTAGGTTTGAATATAGTAGATGAAATTGTAAAAAAATATAATTTTAAGATAAAAATAGACTCTCAAGTTGATATTGGAACAGATATCACTATTTATTTTACAACCTAGAATTGAGTCCTTTTGTAATTGCATCATTTATTTCTTGCTTATAATTAGGGTTTAAACCAACTAACTCTCTATCAAATTTTATTACAATATCTTTAGTAGCATTTGGATGCCTACATAGTGTTACAAGAACTTCCATATAACCATCAAACTGTGGGTTAACTCTAATCCCTAGCTTTTTTGGGATACTACCATGATGTTTAATAATCAAATCAAGAGCTTCACTTAATTGTCTACTTGATGACATTCTGTTTCTAATTATATATCTTAAAGAATCTAGATCTGTTTTTACTGAGGGTTTAATAGGCTTTTTTTCAGGCGGTACTTTTTTAGTATTTTTTATTTTATTTGGTAAAAATACTAAAAAAATCAGCACTCCTAGAACTACTAATAATCCTACAATAGTCTTTATAAGTAATGATAATTCCATCTTAGTAATCCATTATTTAGTCTTGTGAATTGTTGCTATCAACCTTTGGTGTGCTTACTTCAACAGAGTGAGGTTCACTAATCTCTACTTTTTTTTCTGTATCGGTTGTCATTAAAGAGATAAGTGTTACACCTAACATCACTACTAATGTAAAAACCGTTATCTTAAAATTACTACTCATTTTATTTACCCTTTTATGGTGGACAGCTAGGGATTCGAACCCTAGATAGGTTACCCTATACCCGCGTTCCAGGCGAGCGCCTTCGACCACTCGGCCAGCTATCCTTCTTATGCGAATTCTACTATAATATAACTAATAAAGTATTTAAAGCTTATGATAAAAAGAGTTGCTAAGATGCTTTTTAGTATAATTTATGAAGTAATTACAAAATTTATGAGGATATATGCTTGTTAAATTTCAGATCTTTTATTAAACTACTACAAGAATCATTTAGAGATTTACTCCCAATAATTTTAGTAATACTCTTTTTTCAACTAGCTATCATCCAAACAATACCCCAAAACTGGATGGCTACAACCATTGGACTAACAATAGTTGGTGTTGGTCTTGCTGTATTTCTTTTAGGACTTGAGATTGGGATTTTCCCTGTTGGAGAAGGGTTGGCAAGTGACTTTGCAAGAAAAGGCTCAACTATATGGATATTAATTTTTGCTTTTATGATAGGCTTTGGTACCACTATTGCTGAACCCGCTCTTTTAGTCATCGCCGATAAAGCAGCTGGAATAAGTTCTGGCAGGATTGATGCCTTTGTCCTTAGAATGGTTGTTGCTTTTTCTGTTGGATTTGCAATTGTTATTGGTGTATGGAGAATTATAAAAGGTCATCCAATTCACTACTATATCATTAGCGGTTATATTTTAGTGGTTGCTGCTACTTTTTTCTCACCAAAAGAGATAGTTGGTCTAGCTTTTGACCTTGGCGGTGTTACAACTTCAACTGTAACTGTGCCTCTAGTAGCTGCCCTTGGAATTGGTCTAGCTTCAACAATTAAAGGAAGAAATCCTGTTTTAGACGGTTTTGGATTAATTGCTTTTGCATCATTAACACCAATGATTTTTGTACAGTTTTATGGTATCTATGTATATCAATTTATAGAAGCTTCTGACATTGTTATCCCCATCACAACCCATATAGCTGAGACTGCTGTTGCTTTTGATTTTAGCTTTATTACTCTTTTAAAAAGCTTATTTAGTGTTTCTATGGATGTTCTGCCTATATTGGCTGTTATCTTATTTTTTCAATATGTTATATTAAAAAAGCCAATTGATAATTTAAAAGAAGTTATCATAGGTTTTGTTCTTGTTATAGTTGGACTTGATGCTTTTATTATTGGATTGGAGATGGGTCTATTTTCACTTGGCGGATCTATGGCATATCAACTAACTAAAGATACAAACAATTTTATAATTTATGCTTTTTCTTTTGCAATAGGGTTCTCAACAACTATGGCTGAACCATCTTTAACTGCCATTGCAAGAAAAGCAAAAGAGATTAGTGACGGAAAAATAAATGACTTTGTGCTCCGCTTATTTGTAGCACTTGGTGTCGCTATTGGTATAGCTTTAGGTGCTTTTCGTATTGTAAATGGTGGAGATATAGTTTACTTTATAATGGTTGGATACTTATTTGTTATAGCACTTACATTTATCGCTCCTAAATATATTATACCTATCGCTTATGATAGTGGTGGTGTTACAACATCTACAATTACAGTCCCCCTTGTTGCGGCACTTGGTCTTGGACTTGCTACAAATATACCAGGAAGAGATCCTCTAATAGACGGTTTTGGACTTATCGCTTTTGCTTCATTATTTCCAATCCTTTCAGTGATGACATATGGTGTTATCACTGAAAAAATTGGTATTATTGGTGCACATGAAAAGGAGGAGATTAAACTATCTGAATTAAAACATGCTATTGAAGATGCAGAGAATATGGAGTTATCAACAGTTAGGGTTGATGGAACAGATAAAAGACATTCTTATAAAATGAATTTCTCAGCTGTTCATATCCTTGTCCCTGTAAAACTTCAAGATAAAGCTATATCGCTTGCAAAAGAGGTTGGAGCAACTGGTGTCACCATTATGCATGCTAATGGTTTAGGGCTTGCTCAAATGGATAATTTTTATAATCACCTACAAAATAATTCTACCCATTCAAACCTAATGTTTATTGTACCTAGCAATAAAGTAGATAAAATCGTTAGTAAAATTATGAACGGACTTGATATTGTTGGAGAGGGTGATGGTCTTTCATTTTCCTATCCAGTAACCCATCTAAAAGGGTTAAGGTTAAGAAGTCAAGATCTATAAAGAGTAATCACTATAATCATACTTATCTAAATCTATATAATATTTTTTATTTAGTTTAATAATTCTACTATCACCCTTATAATTTTTCTCAAATTTTATTTTTATTTTTTCTCTTTTCTTTTTAGAAAAATCTCTTGATTTTAAATATTTATTTAATGGGGTAAGTGTGTTGTTTTTTGAGTTTGAAGGGATGAATAGGCTGGACTCTTCAAGCCCACTAACTTTAGTAACTTCCTTTGTTGTATCGTAATTTTCTGCATCTACTTCTATTTCAGCTTCAAGGTGCTCCTTAGGAGTTTCAAGCATAAATTTAGATGATATTGCATTTAAAATATTTTTTAACTGCTCATCCTTATCTTTATAAATTTTTTCTATCTTTTGTCTTTCATCTATAAGCATCTGCTCTTTTTGATCACGCAAAGATCTAGTCTCACCCTCAAGGTTTTCAACTTTTTGCTGAAGCTTTTCATTTTGTATCTCTAAATATTTATAATATTTTTCATCTGTTTGTGTATTGTTTTTATTGTTAATTTTTTTAACTACTTTAACACGTGATTTAGTATTATCGATAATTACATTTTTTTCATTACCAACCATTATACTCTCTAGCGAACCCCTTCTAATACGATTATGTATAGCTTCTTTAGATACTCCAAAAAACTCTGCTGCATCTGCAATATTCATATTTTGCATTTGAAATTTCTCCTATCTCATATTTTCAAAAACTAAAGGGGCATCCCATTCACCACTCTTAATTTCTTTCATCACTTTTTGTAAATCATCAAGGTTTTTGCCTTTAACTCTTATGCTGTCACCCTCTATTTGAGCTGTTACCTTTAACTTCATTTTTTTAATATCAGCTGTGATTTTTTTTGCCTCTTTAGACTCTATATAATCAACAACTTTATAGGTAGCTTTTCTAGTCCCACCAGAGGCATCTTCAACTCTTAACTCATCAAGAACTTTTGAGCTAAGACCTTGTTTTAAAAACTTACTTATAACAATATCTTTAAGAGCATCTAGTTTGTTATCGCTTGAAGCAATAACTACTAATACTTTTTCTTTTTCTTTAAAAGTAACCTCATAAGTAGTGCCTTTAAAATCATAACGGTTTGCAACTTCACGATCAACCAAATTTATAGCATTTTTAAAATTTTGCAAATCGATTTTTGCCGTAATATCAAATGAGTGTTCTTTTGCCATCTATAACCCTTTTATAACAAATATAAAAATATTATAACACAACTAGATGTTTGTTTTACTAAAACTGTGGGGCACCAAAATCTAATCCACCACCAAAAGAGGCAAAATTTGGATCGCTATATCCAAATTGTGTGCTCTTCATTCTAAGTTTTTCTATATCTGCTTTACTAGAGATACCCTGAGGACAAACCATTGTACATTCATTACATAGTGTACAATCCCAAATCCCATTTGATTGAATTATATCTATTTTTTCTTTTGGTTCAATCTCCCGTTTATCACTAATATATTTAAAAACTCTTGTTAGTGAGAATGGACCTTTAAACTCACTATTTACAGCATAAACTGGACAAGAACTATAACAAGAACCACATAA
>JAMOMX010000096.1 GCA_027066935.1 Sulfurimonas sp.
TTCTCTTTCATAGGGGTAGTTATTGAAAAAACTATAATTTCCTCCACAACAAGAACAAGAGATAAAAGGATAGTAGTACCTCCTAGAACTCACGTCAAACATCTCTTTTTGACATGTTGGACATAAACCTAGGTTTAAAGGAAATGTTTGCTCATAACTTGGAAGTGAACTTATCTTATTTTGTATTTCATAATTTTTTGAATTTTTTAAAAAATATGATGCTGGAAGATTTTGTGCTATTGCCTCAAGACATTTTTGAAGTTTTTCATCTTCTGATGTAAAAACACATATTATTTTTCCATCTTCTTGAGTAACATCAGCATTAATATTAAACTCTCTTATAATGTTAATAATATAATTTTTTATATAACTTTGTGTAGAAAACGACTCTATTTCGAGTACAAATGACACTGCAATCCTTTAAGGTTATGAGGGGAAGATAAAGCCTAAGCTTTATCTTCTTTAACAAATTTTGAACCACCAACTACTATGCTTATGTCAGCTTCTTTCCAAAAGATTGTTCTCCATACTTGATAGTAAATATGAAACATAACCCATGCGATAATTAACCACATTGTGATGTGATGAGATATTCGAACATCCATAATGTTAGTACCAGTTGCTGTTGTCCCTACCATCCATGAAGATACAGGTAAGGTCCAGTCTGTTACTAAATGCAACATCCATGGCCACCAAGCACCAATGGAGCTATCACCGTGAGCAAAAGCATGCACATACAGCTGTAAACCAGTAAATAACATCCAAAATAATAAAAGATGAAAAATTGTAAAAAATACAGTATTAAAACTATCACTATGAGTAGAATCAAATTTTTTACGACGGTTGAGTGTTAATAAATTTAAAAATACTTCTATAAATTCTTTTATATTTTTAGCTGTTGGTAAAATCTTTTTATATGGTTTATCAAAACGGGAAAAGAAAAAAAGATATGCAACAATTATAGATGTAACATCAAAAATAATAGCAACAATAAAATGCCCCCATCTATTCCATGCCATTACATATTTATCAACAGCGGGCTCTGCTATAAATGCTTGATAAAATGGATCTGCAATATACAACCCTGTTATAACTGCTACTATCATAGAGATAACATTCACCAAATGGATGCTTCTCATCATACCAGTCATGCGTTTAATTTGCTTATGTCCAGCTTTCATAATAAGTCTCCTTTAGATACTACATTGTGTATCTATTTTATAGACACCGAGTTCTTTACCTTTTGTATCTACTACATGCACAGCACAAGCGATACAAGGGTCAAAACTGTGAATTGTACGGATAATCTCCAATGGTTGCTCAGGATCTGCTACTTTTGTACCAATAAGAGATGCCTCATAAGCACCTAAACGACCTTTGTAATCTCTTGGAGCAGCATTCCAAGTTGATGGAACTACTGCTTGATAATTAGTGATTTTTCCATCTTTAATCTTCACCCAATGTCCAAGTGCACCACGAGGAGCTTCCGCTAAACCAACCCCTTTAGTATCCATACTTACTTTATCAAAATCAAACTCTGTCCAAGTGTTTAAATCGCCTGATGCAGCATTTGCAGCTAACTCATCAACCCATTTCATCATCTCATCACCCATAAGTTCAGTCTCTATAGCACGAGCTGCTGTACGACCAATGGTACTAAATAACACAGTTGTAGGCAAATTTCCTCTCTTTAAAAAGTTTGTTACATATTTAGTGATAAGTTCATGCCCTGATGCAACACCAATAACCATACGAGCCAATGGTCCAACCTCCATCCTCTCATCATCATATATCGGAGATTTAATCCAAGAATATTTTTCATCAGTTTTAAGATAGCTCATACCATCAGCTTTCTTCTGCATACCTGTGTATTTAGGAATTGTAGTTCCCTCATAAGGGTGTTGAGCTTCTGGAGCTTCATACCAAGAATGAGTAACATCTTCTTTCACTTTTTGAGGATCAAATGGATAAACTTTACTTAGATCTCCATTTTTAACTATACCTGATGGAAAAAGGAGAGCAGATTTATAAAAATCTGTATCATCTAATCTAAAATCACCATAAGATAAAAAATTTAGAAGACCTCCACCAGTCCCCCCTACCCCTTTTCCTGTTGTGTGTTTTGTAAAGGTAGCATTTGAATCTGTTGCTTCATCAGCGTACATAGTTCCAGCCATATAAACAGTTGGAAGATAAGCTTGTTTAATGAATTTATTTGCTTCTTTTAAGAGAGTTTTAAAAAGCGCTATTCGAGCAGGATTTTGAATATCTTGTACACAAGTCACTCCACCAACAACTATAGATTGTGGATGTGGATTTTTACCACCAAAAATTGCTTGCATCTTTGCCATATCTCTTTGAATATCAAGAGCTTTAAGATATTGAGCTACCCCAACCAAATTTTGTTCAGGAGTTAGTTTATAATGTTTGTTGCCCCAATAGCCATTTCCAAAAATACCTAAACGACCCTGTTTTACAAATTTAGCAACTCTATCTTGAATCTCTTTATATTTTCCTGCTCCCTCAATATAAGGATTTGTTCCAGCTACTTTTGCCCATTTTACAGCTTCATCTGAAGCCTTTTTGGGATCAGCTTTAAGTGCTGAAACTATATCAACAAAATCAAGTGCGTGAAGGTGATAAAAATGCACTAAGTGATCATGTAGATATAAAGCACCTTGAATTAAATTTCTTACAATACGAGCATTTTTTGGAATAGTTATATTAAAAGCATCTTCAACAGCTTCGATTGAGCGTTGATAATGTGTACCAGTACAAACACCACAAATACGCATTGCCAAAAGTCCTGCATCACGAGGATCACGCCCTTGTAAAATCGTTTCTATTCCACGAAAAAGAGTTGATGATGCGAAAGCGTCTACAATGGTATTGTTTTCATCAATAACTGCTTCTATCCTTAAGTGACCTTCAATTCTTGTAATTGGATCTACTATTATATGTTTTTTTGCCATTATCCCTCTCCTCCATCTTCTTTTTTACCTGCAGCAATACTTGCTGCTGCATGGATACCAATACCGATACCAGCTGCTGTTAATAACCCTAAACCAAACTCATCAACGGTTTTTTCAACACCACCAGTAGGTGCTTTAATTTTTGCATCTGCCATTGGACGCTCATAAGCATACTTGTCCCAGAAATCTGGTTCACTACAACCAATACAGCCACGACCAACACCAACAGGCCAATTAACACCCTCGTTATAGCGTATAATAGAGCAGTTATTGAATGTCATTGGACCTTTACATCCAACTTTATATAAACAAAAATTATTTTTAGCACCAACATCTCCCCACTCTTCAACAAACTCACCTGCATCAAAATGAGCGCGTCTCTCACAGTTATCATGAATTCTATAACCAAATGCAAATTTAGGACGAAGGAGAGAATCTAACTCTGGAACTTGCCCAGTTAATATATAATGGATAATTACCCCCACCATATTTGCAGGATTTGCGGGACATGCTGGAATATTAATAAGAGGTTTACCCTTTAAAACATCCATAACTCCAACAGCACCAGTAGGATTTGGTGAAGCAGCTGGAACACCACCAAAAGTAGCACATGAACCAACAGCAACAACAGCCGCAGCATCTTTAGAGATTCTCATTAAGTGATCATAAAAAGTCTCTGCATGTGCACCAATTGTCCCATACTGACCATCAAGACCCATTGGGATAGCACCCTCTACAAAAAGCAGATATTTATCTTTAAAAGTATGCATTGCATCTTCAAGTTGAGCTTCAGCTTGATGACCAGCTGCCGCCATAATAGTTTCATTAAATTCCAAAGAGATAATATCTAAAAGTATTTCATCAATTTTAGGTCCATCTGAGCGAAGTATAGCTTCAGTGTTACCAGCACAATCAGATAATTCTATCCATATTACAGGAGCTCTGTTCATAAGTAGTGCTGCATCTGCAACAAGTGGCGTAAATGAAGCAGGAAGCATTAACATCCCAGTTACTGCACTAGCCCATTTCATAAAGTTGCGACGATTTACACCTTGATCTTGTAACAAGTCATCTATATCTAAACGATCTTTTGTTGGTGTTTGAGTTTTTAACTCCTCAATTCTTGCCTGACATGACTGAAATAACTTTTCATAGTGAGCATCACCTTTGTTGGTCTCAATACGAGCACTTTTAGATGTAAAAAGTTTTTTTACGCCTTCTATTCTGTCTCCCATAATATTCCCCTTATTTTCAGTTACTTAATAATACAAAAGAATAACTTAAATTAATATAAATGTTTTATTTTATTTATATCAACAAAATCTCTTATACCCTAAAAATAGCCCTACTATCCACTTTATTTATATAAAATTATCTATAAAAAGCTTAATTTCAATTGTGTATTTTTAGATATAATGTTATTATTTTTTATATTTTAAGGCATAACTAAACATGAACAGAAGAGACTTTTTAACAACAGCTACAGCAGCATCTGCCACACTTGCTTTTGTTGGATGTAATGATAGCAATCGTCAAGCAATAGACTACACTAAACATCCAAAAAAAGACTCATCTGAAAATAAAACAATTAATGTAAATAAAAATAAAAAAACCATACTTAATTTAGCAACAAGTTGGCCAGCACATTTTCCTATTATGGGTACTGGTGTAGATAGGTTTGCCAATAGAGTAAAAGATGTAAGTGGTGGAAGTTTGGAGATTAAAATATATCCAAAAAACACTCTTGTTCCAGCTTTGGCTGTTTTTGACGCAGCATCTGCTGGTCAAATTGATGCTTTTCACTCTGGACCATACTACTGGAAAGGTAAAAATTCTGCATTTTCTCTTTTTAGTGGGATCCCTTTTGGATTGACGGCTGAAGAGATAAACTCTTGGATGCTTTATGGTGGTGGCTTAGAGTTGTGGCGTGAACAATATGCAAAATATAATCTGCACCCATTTTTAGGTGGAAATACAAATATACAAATGGGTGGATGGTTTACAAAACCAATAAACTCCCTTAAAGATATGAAAGGTCTTAAAATGAGGATACCTGGTCTTGGAGGAGAGGTGTTCTCAAAGATGGGTGTTAATCCTATTTTATTACCAGCTGGAGAGATATATACATCACTAGAGCGTGGTGTGATTGATGCTACTGAGTGGGTTGGTCCCGCACTTGATATAATGATGGGATTTTATAAAGTAGCCCCTTATTACTACTCTGGTTGGCATGAACCAGGTTCAATACTAGAGCTTACTTTTAATAAACAAAGTTGGAATAAACTAGCGAGTGAGCATCAAAGTATAATTGAAGTTGCATCTAGTGAGATGAATTCAAATATGACATATGAATTTCATGCCAAAAATATTTATGCACTTCAAAAGTTAAAATCTCTTAATGTTAAGCTATCAAAATTTCCTCAAGATATATTGGATGCTGGCAAAAAAGCTTTAATTGAGGTTGTTAATGAACAAAGTTTAAAAAATGATAATTTTGATAAAGTATATAAGTCTATAAAAAAACATTTAGATTTATCAAAACAATGGGATGATGTTAGTTTAAAGTATTTTTTAAATGAAAGATAATTATACCAAAACCCATTAGACTTCTTGCAAAACCTTGATTCAGAAAGAAGTCCAATAGAGTAAAAACTAGACCTTGAATCGAGTTCAAGGTGACGAAACAGACAAATTTCTAAGTAATCCGATTGATGAATTTTTAAACAAGAAAAAAACTAAATCAAGATCTTATTTTTTTAACCTCTACAAAGTAAGTATGTCCTAAGTATATCACATAAAATACAGCTCCAAAAAATATTGCAAATGGGATTAACGAGATAAGATAAAGAGCTAATGTTTTAAGTCTTATGTTATTTGCACTATTAAATTTTATCAGTTGATTTTCCTCTTTTGTGACTATACATGATGATATATCATAAGTTATCACTTTGTGAAAGAAATAATATAGAGGTAAGTTAAATGCAATAATATTTATAAAAGGTATAAAATAAAGAGGGATTAATAAAAAGAACAAAATTATCATGATGATTAACCATTTTAAAATCTGAATCAATGCTAAAGATACATTTGAGTATCCAATCATCTCTACATCATTATAGTGTCTTTTTTGAATCTCTTTTAAAACATAAGGGGTTAAAAATCCAATAATAATAATTGCGATAAATATTGATAAATATAGGGTTGCTAAACCACCAATTGCATATAATGAGAACGATACAAGCCAAGAGACAATAGCAGAAGTAGCTACAAAATTCACTATATAATCAACAAATGAAGAACCATCTAGCTTTACATTGGTAGTCTCTGTATGAATGATTCCATTTTGCATAGTTGTTTGTGTAGTATGAAGATCCATAGAACTTAATGATTCGATGCCAAGTCCAGCAATATAGAAAAACAAAATATACATTAATACTATGGTTAAAATAAAAGGAAGCAGTGAGTACTTTAACATCTTAGCACTAAAAAAATCTTTTATGCTAAGTTTTAAGATATTTTGCTCATCAATCATTCTTTACTCCATAGTTTTTGATTTAATTTCAACTCTTGAACTATACCTGTTGCTAAATGTAAAGTATCTACATACTCCATTGCTACTTTATATTCTAAAAGTGAGCGAAAAACAGAGGGTTCAAACATATCTTTATCATAGTATATCGCCAGATGGATGTAATCGCCAATAAAAGAGATATATACAGGATGTTTAGAGTTTTTTTGAAATCTTAATAATTTACTCATTATAACATGTGAGAGTATATACCTAGCTTCTATTTGATTAGTTGAATAAACTACAAATTCTTTCTCAAATGCAGGATTATCCATTTTTACCAACTCATCTCTTTTGAAGTTATTTGCTTGTAGCCAATTACCGATTAAATCACCAAATGTGCTTTGAGCAGTATCTGGTAATACAATAGTTTTTCCTTTAAATTTTTTGTTAAATTCAGCTACTAAAAACAAACCTTTAAAGATGGTACTCCATCTAGTCCGACCTTTTGAATCTCGATGTTGTTTCTCAGCATGAAAATCAGAAAAGTGTAAAGAGATGCCATCTAAATCGCCCTTTACATAATCATTTCCACTTACTCTATCAGGGTTTGAAAAAAGGTCTGAGCGGTTGAAAAGCATCTTTGGTATATGAGTTTTGCTAGAATAGTGAAGCTTTTCATCTATAACTGATATGAGAGGTTTTATAACTTTACTTTTAAATTCAGCTGTATAATCTTTAATGAGAAGTTTATATATAAATCCACCAATTGCAATATAACCAATTATTGCAAATAAAAGTATGTCTAATTGAGCATTAATTGCACTAAATATGAAAATACAAATTGCACCATATATTAATGTAAAACCAATACCTATTAAAATAATTCTATATCTTAGTTGTTTTCTATCTTCATCAAGAATTTTTAAAACTGGAAATAAAGATTTATAATAAAAATCAGTTAATTCGCTTTTGCTTTTCATTGTTTGTCAAAAAGCTCTTTTACATTAACAACTTTTCTTTGCTCCTCAATAATTACAAATACATCTTTTATAGTATAGTTCATAGCTGATGCCATAAAATTTGTTGGAATCATCTCTAGGGCATTGTTATAGTCTGTAACAGCTTGGTTATATGCACGCCTAGCTGCTGAAATTTGTTCCTCTATCTCACTTAGTGAGCGTTGCAGGTGCATAACATTCTCATTTGCTTTTAAATCAGGGTAGTTTTCAACTGCTATCATGATTGAGCCTAAAGCTGAACTCATCTTTGCATCAAGTTCTATTTTTTGTTTGTCTGAAACATTTGGTTTGTTTGCATCTGAGCGTAATTTTGTAACCTCTTCTAAGATACTTTTTTCATGTTGCATATATTTAGAAACTGATGAAACAAGGTTTGGGATAAGGTCATATCGTTTTTTAAGCTGAGTATCAACACTCGCAAAAATATTTTCTACCTGATTTTTTTTTGCAACAAGGGAGTTGTACATCAGTATTAAAATAATTGCAATAACTATAATTATGATTAAAGATGTTGACATATGGTAATCCTTTTTTAATTTTCAATTTTTAATCTAAAAGTATGGCAGTAAAATATACTCCGACATTGACACAAAGTAATAAAAAGTACAATTTATCAATTATATAAACCCATTCTAACAAAAATTTACTAAAAAACTGTACCATTTCGAAAATATACAAACTTATAAATTCACAAACAAGGAAATATATTGATATTTTTTAAAATAATCTTACTTTCATTTTTATCCTTTAATCTTTTTGCAAAAACTCTCATAAAAGAGACCTACTTAATAGACACTAATCAGATAAATTCAAAAATTTTATTTCCACATTCTAAAAAAAATATCATACTATTTAAAATTCCGTATACAAAAAACTCTATGAAAATAAAAAATTGGGAACTAACAAGAATGCTTCATGAAAATGGCTTTAAAGATTTTAAAATAAACTCAAGATATGTTAATTTTAAAAAAATAAGCCCTATAGATACTATTAAGATAGATGAGTTTTTAAAAGAACATTATTTAGAGAAATATGAAAATATAAATATAAAAAATATAAATGTAGTTCCTCGCAGTTATCTTGAGAAACTGCCATCTTCTTTTAGTGTCCATATTAGAAACAA
Organism: Sulfurimonas sp.; assembly: GCA_027066935.1. Taxonomy (GTDB): domain Bacteria; phylum Campylobacterota; class Campylobacteria; order Campylobacterales; family Sulfurimonadaceae; genus Sulfurimonas. Next base: position 8,626 of record JAMOMX010000096.1, read on the forward strand.
ATCATATCTCAGTAAAGATGGTGTTATTAGTATTAAAGATGAAAAAAATAGAAAAATATTTTTTAATTACTCTATAGATGCTGATTTAAAAGTTGCTAAAGCAAAATTAAACATTAAAAGAGGAGATGAATTTTCTGTTTTAAATGTTAAATTATCTAAAGTAAAATTAGATAAATTTCAATCAAAGCCATTACAAAATATAAAAAAATCAAAATATCAAGCAAAGAATCATATAAAAGCTGGAAAAGTTATATTTATTAGAAATACAGTACCACTTAGTCTAGTAAAAAAAGACTCAATCGTAAGTGTTTTTATGTATAGCGCTGGTATGAATATATCATTTGCAGCTAAAGCACTTCAAAATGGTAAGTTAAATGATATAATTAGCATTAAAAAAAACAACACTAAAAAAAAGTTAAAAGCTAAAGTTGTAGGGTATCAAAGGGTTGAGATTAGATGAGTAAAAGAAAAATAGTGATAGCTAGTAGCGGTGCTAGTGGAGTCAACTTAGGATTAAAAACTTTAAAACTATTGCCTGAAAATATAGATAGACATTTTATAATGACAAAAAATTCTGAAATCGTATTAGATAAAGAGATGAATTTAACAACTCATAAAAATGAAGATATATCAGCAAGCATAGCTTCTGGTTCATTTGGAGTTGATGCGATGATAATTGCACCATGCAGTATGAATACTTTAGCAAAAATTGCATGTGGAATATCTGATAATTTAGTTACTAGATGTGCAGCAGTTATGATAAAAGAGCACAAAAAGCTAATTCTAGCTCCAAGAGAGATGCCCTTTTCTGCTATAGCGTTAGAAAATATGCAAAAACTAGCAACATTGGGTGTAATTATAGCACCACCTGTTATGGCTTATTATTCTAAGCAACAAACTATTGATGAGATGGAAAATTTTGTTATTGGTAAATGGTTTGATCTGCTTGATATAGAAAATAATTTATATGAAAGATGGAAATAGATGAATAAAATAGCACTTTATCCTGGGACTTTTGATCCTGTTACAAATGGTCATTATGACATTATAGAGAGAGCTTTAAGGTTGTTTGATGAAGTGATTGTGGCTGTTGCAATCTCACATGACAAAAAACCTATGTTTACCTTAGAAGAACGCATAGAGATGACAAAAAAAGCTGTATTAGATTTAGGAAATGTAAAAGTTGTCGGTTTTGATAATTTAACGGTTGAACTTGCAAAAGCACATAATGCTAGTATTATTATTCGTGGTCTTAGGGCTGTGAGTGATTTTGAATATGAGCTGCAACTTGGATACCTAAACAACTCACTAGATGACACAATTGAAACTGTTTATCTTATGCCAAAACTCAAACACGCTTTTATTAGCTCATCTATTGTAAGAAACCTTTTAAAATTCAACGGAAAAACAGAACATCTTCTTCCTAAAGAGGTTCAAAAAATCATAGGAAGTATGACATCGTGTACATTGCAATAGAGGGGATTGATACTGCTGGTAAAAGCACTCAAATAAAAGCAATCTCGAAGCATTTTCCACATGCCATAACAACAAAAGAACCTGGAGCTACAGAGATTGGTCAAAAAATAAGAGATATTGTATTATCAGCAAAAACAAGTAGTAAAAAAGCTGAATTTCTTCTATTTTTAGCAGATAGAGCTGAACATGTAAAAGAGGTTATAGAACCAAACATAGACAAAATGATAATCTCTGATAGAAGTGCAGTAAGTGGTGTAGCCTATGCTCTTACTCAAGGCGAAATTGATAAAAAAGATTTAGTTGAGTTAAATAATTTTGCAACAAATGGCAACTACCCTCAAAAAGTTTTTTTACTAAAACTCACAAAAGAAGAGTTAGAGTTCAGACTATCACAAAAAAAACTAGATGGGATTGAGCTTCGTGGAGTTGAGTATCTTTTAAATATTCAAGATGCTATTGAAGAAGCTACTGAGCTTTTAGGGTTGGAGCTTGTAACTATAGATGCTACTAAAAGTATAGTAGAGATTACTAATGAGATACTAACTTTTCTTACTCCTTATACCAATCCCCATTAAAAGAAGTCTATAATAAGCCACAGAGGATAAAAATGAAAAAAATTAAAAACAGAGGTAGAACTTTGGATGCTGTAGTTAATCCAAATCATTATATGCCATTTTCAAGTATCCTTGATGTTGATACTTTTGAGAAAACATGGTTAAATAATCCTAGCCTAATATTTGCAAATATGTCACATGCTGCATACTTTGATAAGAACTTTTTAATAGAGCTATTTAAAAAATTTGGTGCTAAAATCAAGTTTTATGAAAGTGAATTTAATGAGGGTGGCGTTAAAAGAGGGCGCGAAGCATTTTTAGCAATATGGAAAGATAAAGCAATCCTTTCATTTAGAGGAACTGAGGCAAATGAAAAACTACAAATAAAAATAAATAATAAAAATAATTTTTTAAATAAATTTACCAATATAAAACTACAAAAAGAGGTAGGGATACCTTTTCTTCCAACTGATATTATTGATGATTTATATTTTATACCCAAAACTTATGGTGAGGGTATTAATAAATCACAAATTCATAGTGGTTTTTTAAATGCCACAAAAGAACTATTTCCTAACATTCAAAAAGATATAGATCATTTACGTTTAAGTGACCCTTCTCAGATATATGTTACTGGGCATAGTTTAGGTGCTGCTATGGCAGTTGTAGCAGGTGCTTTAGGTTCATTTAAAATGATTGTTACATTTGGAGAACCAAGTGTTGGCAACAACCTAGACAACACAATAGATAAAAACTGCAAACATATTCGATATGTTAATGGAATTGACCCAGTTACAAAAATTATTCCAAAGTTCTTGTTTGAACACCATGGTGAACTTAGAAGTATTACCGATATTGATGGTCCAGATTTTAGATATGATCATTCAATTATTAATTACTCAATAATTTTAGAAACCACATCTCCTTAGTCATAGGAATCACTTTAAAAGATAAAAAATGGTATTATTATAAAAATAATTTTTAGGTAAAAAAAGGAAATTAATGATTAAATCATTAAGGGGTATGAACGATATTTTGAGTGAAGATTATGAAAGATTTACTTATTTTATAAAAATTGCTACAAATGTAGCGCAAAGATATGGCTTTCATTTTATTGAAACCCCTCTTTTGGAAGAAACTGCTCTTTTTAAACGCTCTGTTGGCGAGTCTAGTGATATTGTTGGTAAAGAGATGTATCAGTTTATAGATAAAGGTGATAACGATGTTTGTCTCCGTCCAGAGGGAACTGCTGGTGTTGTTCGTGCTTTTATTCAAAAAAAACTTGATAAAGCTGGTGGTATTCATAGATATTTTTACCATGGTTCAATGTTTCGTTATGAAAGACCACAAAAAGGTCGCCTTAGACAGTTTCACCAGTTTGGTGTTGAGAGTTTTGGTGTTGATAGTGTTTATGAAGATGCTGCTATGATTATGATGGTAAGTGATATTTTAAAAGAACTTGGCATTGGATATAGACTGCAACTAAACTCTCTTGGTGATAATAACTGTATGCCAAGTTACCGAACTAAATTAATTAACTTTGTAAAAGAATGCAAAGATGATATTTGTAAAGATTGTACTAGAAGACTAGATACAAACCCTATTCGTGTACTTGATTGTAAAAATGAAAAATGCCAAACACTATATAAAAATGCCCCAAAACTTTTAAATTGCTTATGTGATAGTTGTGAAGATGATTTTACCTCTCTTAAAAAGATTTTACAAAACAATGGTATTGAATATGAAATAGATACAAATCTTGTTCGAGGACTTGACTACTACTCAAAAACCGCATTTGAATTTGTGAGTGATAACATCGGTTCTCAAAGTGCGATAGCTGGTGGTGGTCGCTATGATAAGTTAGTTGAATTTTTAGATGGTCGCCCTACCCCTGCTGTTGGTTTTGCAATGGGAATAGAGAGACTTATGGAACTTATAGTGATGCCAAAAAGATCAAGAGAGGGTTACTATATTGGTGCTATGGATGAAGAAGCTATTGATATAGTTATGAGTTTAGCCCATAAAAAAAGAAAAACAGACAAAGTAATAATTGATTATAAAGCCAAGAATTTTAAGAATCATATTAAAAATGCCGATAAAGTAGGTGTTAAATATTTTTGTATAATTGGTAGCAATGAGATACAAAGTGGTAACATCACAATTAAAAATTTAGATGACAAAACAGAACAAATAATAAAACATGAGGAATTTTAGTGGAAAATTTACATTTAGTATGGTCGATATTTATAGATTTAATTGAGTTTTTTATATTAGCTGGTATAGTAGCTATATTTATGTTGTTTATCTATGATAAATATGTTCAAAGAAAACATGCATTATTGATAAACTACCCAGTAGTTGGTCGTTTTAGATATTTCTTTGAAGCCCTAAGAGAGCCAATGCGTCAATATTTTTCTGAAGAGACTTTTTATGATTCTAAAGATAAAGTTGATTGGGTATATACAGCAGCTAAAGATAAACCTAATTATAAATCTTTTTCTGTAGCACAGCCATTTTCTGGTTCAAGATTTATTTTAAAACACTCTACAAATGTACTAAACGACGAAGAGGTAAGTGACGATACATCTGTAGTGTTTGGTAAAAATAGAGAGATTCCATTTGTCTCTCACACCCCTATTATCCGTTCAGCAATGAGTGATGGATCACTCTCACCAGAAGCTGTCCGTGCATTTTCAATAGCTGGAGAAAAAACCAACTTAACTATAAACATAGGTGAGGGTTCTCTTACATCAAACCATCTTTTTACCCATAAACCAGATTTAGATGATTGTGAGTACCTTGAGATAGTTAAAAGTAGCTTTTTTGCAGAGTTTTTATTTAAACTAGGTAATTTCTTTTTTAATAAAGCTGTTGCTTTAAAATGGTACAGAACAATACTTTTACATAAAGAAACTCAAAATACTTACATTTATGATAATGAAACACATGTTTTATTTCGTGTTAATTGGAAAGCTCCTTTAGAGGTTTTTCCAAAAAGTGTACCTGAAGATATCCCAAATATGATCTTTCAAATGAGTTCAGGATTGTTCGGAGTTCGTGATGAAGCTGGAAAATTTGACAAGCTAAGATATGAAAAAGTTATGAAATTTTGTCGTATGACTGAGATTAAGATTGCTCAAGGGGCAAAACAAACTGGTGGAAAACTAGCGGGTGCTAAAGTTACTGCTGATATTGCTTATTATAGAAATGTACCAAAAGGTGAAGATGTATTTTCTCCAAATCGTTTTCCATATGCTGACACAACTGAACATCTTCTTGATTTTGTTGAAAAATTACAAAATATTTCTAAAAAACCTGTTGGCTTTAAAATAGTTATCTCTGATGTAAAATCTGTTGAAGATATGGTAAGAGAGATAGCTGCAAGAAAATCTGCTGGTAAAAATATACCTGATTTTATCACTGTTGATAGTGGTGAGGGTGGTAGTGCTACAGCTCCACTTGAACTTATGGAATCTGTAGGATTAACTACAAATAATGCCCTATATATATTAGATACTTTACTAAAAAAATACGAAATTAGAGATGATATGAGCATAATATCTAGTGGTAAAATATTAACTCCAGATGATGCTGTTATCACTATGGCTATGGGAGCTGATGCTGTTGGAATTGCAAGAGGCTTTATGATGAGTGGTGGTTGTATCCGTGCTAGAATGTGCTCTGGATTTGGATCACATACCTGCCCTATTGGTATGGCAACTCAAGATGTTAAAAAAAGAGCATCTTATTTGGTTGTAAAAGAGGGAAAAGAGATAGGAAACTATCATACAAACTTGATTAAAGGTATGAAAGTTGTTTCAGCTGTAATGGGTGTGAAAAATATAAATAATTTTCATAAATCTAACCTTACATATAAAAACCAAAATGGTGAAATATTTTTTGATATAGATAAACACTTTCATCATAAACTTCATGTATAGATGAATAGTTACGGCTTAGATATATGGTCTGATAATAACTTTATCATTGAAGATGGTGAAGTTAAACTTAACTTCAAGAGTAAACCATCATTGCTTCAAATATCTAAAGAGGTACGAGCACCCGGTATAAAGGGTCCATTACTTCTTAGATTTCCACATCTAATTAAAAAACAAATCCAAAGTTTATACTTAAATTTCAACAATGCAATAGATGAAAACAACTACAAAGGCTCGTTTGGTGCTGTATTTCCACTAAAAGTAAATCAGTTTCCATATGCTGTTGAATCTATACTAAATCAAGGCAAAGAGTTTTCTTATGGCTTAGAAGCTGGAAGCAAAGCTGAACTTCTTTTAGCCATGAGCAAAATAAGTTTAAACTCAAAAATAACTGTAAATGGTTTTAAAGATAAAGAGATGATAACTCTAGCTTTTATTGCCTCAAGCAGTGGTCATAATATCACTTTGATTATAGAGGGATTAAACGAGTTAAATACTATTATTGATGTAGCAAATGAAACAAAATTAAAAATTCCTCATATTGGAATTAGAGTTAGATTGCATAGTATAGGCAGTGGCTCATGGGCAAAAAGTGGAGGGATGGATTCTAAATTTGGTCTTACATCTACAGAGATAATTGAGGCTATCTCAATTTTAAAAAACAACTCTTTTATAGATAAATTCAGTATGATTCATTTTCATATAGGCTCTCAAATGGATGATATTGCTCCATTAAAAAAAGCACTAAGAGAAGCTGGAAATATATATGGTGAACTTAAAAAAATGGGTGCAATATCTTTAAATAGTATAAATATTGGTGGAGGTTTAGCAGTTGAGTACAACCAACATTCTCACGCACATACGCACAACTACTCAATAGAGGAATTTTCAAGCTCTGTTGTGTTTTTACTTGGTGAGATAATGGATACAAAAGGTGTTGAGCATCCAAATATATATACTGAATCAGGTAGATTTATTGCTGCTTCTCATGGTGTATTAATTGTCCCTGTTTTAGAGCTTTTTTCTCAAGATTATCATGAAAAACTTTTAAACCTAAAAGATGATAGTAATCCACCTCTGATTCAAGAACTTTTAGAATTAAATAGCTTGTTAGATAAAAAAACTTCTATTGAGTATCTACATGATGCTCTTGATCATCAAGAATCTTTGTTTACTTTATTTGATTTAGGTTATATAGATTTACAAGATAGATCAAATGCTGAAATATTAGTACACAACATTATAAAAAAAGCATTATATTTTTGTGGATTTGAAAACTCAAAAGAGCTAGAGCAATTGCAAATTAAACTT
>JAMOMX010000097.1 GCA_027066935.1 Sulfurimonas sp.
ATGAAAACATTTAATATTTTTACAAACAAAATAGATTCACTCCCAGATGGAAAAGCTGATTTTTTACTTGCTGCTAGTGTTACAAAAACTTGTGAAATAGAGGGGATAACTCAAGCAGGAATCCCTGGCAAAATTCCACTGACACCAACTCTTGATGCAGAGTTTATAAGTAGTGCAAAAGTTTACTCATTGGGCGAACTCGCTGAGACTCCAAAAGGTGTTCCAACCCCTGCACTTATAACAAAAGCGGTTGATGATTTAGCTCCTTTTTCAACTATTGAAATTTTAGATTTAGGGCTTGAAGTCAAACCACAACATACTCAACTTCACAATTTTGATATCTTGGCATCAAATTCTATAGCTGAGAATGCAAATATAGATGCAAAAGAGATATTTACAAAAGGTATGGAATTTGGAAAAACATATGAACTAAAAGGTTCATATTTGATTTTGGCAGAGAGTACCCCTAGCGGAACAACAACAGCATTAGCAACTGCTTTAGCTCTTGGATATGATCTAAAAAATGACTTTTCATCTAGTTTTTTAAATGTGCCAAATAACATAAAAAATTCCACTGTAGATAAAGCTCTTTCACTCATAAACGATAATATGAATAACTTTGAAAAATTAAGTGTAGTAAGTGATAATATGCTTATCTTTTGTGCTGGGTTTTTACTAGAAGCAACAAGGAGATTTCATGTAGTTTTAGCTGGTGGAACTCAAATGGCTGCATGTTTACTTGTAGCTGATAAATTAAAAGAAGATGTATTGATGAGAATTAAGCATGACAACATTACTCTAGCCACTACAGCATGGGTAGCTAAAGATAAAAACTCAAATATACAAAATATTTTATCATCTCTTAGTTATACACCACACGCAATATATACAGACTTTTCTTTTGCAAATGCAGAGATACCTGTACTTAAAAAATATGATGATGGCGAAGCTAAAGAGGGAGTTGGAGCAGGAGCTGCTTTAGCTTACGCAGTGGCAAATAAAAAAACAAACAAAGAAGTTTTAGAGGCTATAGAGTATTTAATCTACAACATGTAATGTTAGTGTTTTACATCAAGTTGCAATACTAAATCAACACCCTCTTGAGATACTTCTAGTTTGGTTACTAAGTCTTTTAATGCTAGTTGTTTTAAATCTAAGCCTAAAGATTTCATATGTAAAACAATACTGTTTTGTCTTTGAAATGCTAAATTATTTAAAGCATTTATATCTAACTTTTCTACTGATATAAGTGCTAAAGATTCACGATTAAACCTCTCTTCATCTAATGCATCTTTAAGATATTTTTCTTTAGCAAGGTTTGCTAATAATTCTTTTTGTTTCTCTTTTGAGAATTTTTCTAAATAGATACCTGATACAAACTCATATTTATCTTTAATATCATCCACTTTTGAGAATTTTTCTAGTATTTTTTTATTGAATATTTGATGTTTTAATGCAAAGATATCTTTTTGTTCATTAACTACAGGAGTTATTACTAACACAAGTTCTGGGCGTTTGCTTAATAGCTCATATAACTTATCAAGCTTTTCATTTTGAATTGGAAGTAATTTTGCTGATCCATATTCAAAGTTTATAATTGAGAGTTCATCATCGTCTATCCCTAATGATTTAGCTAAAAAACTAAATGGGGAAGAGACTATACTTCTTAGTAAATTTCCAACAGCACCCCATACAGCTCCACCATATTTAAAGTCTGGATTTTCAACATCCCCCTCAACTGGCATACCAATATCAATATAACCATCATTGTCTTTTAACAAGGCTATAGCTAAACCAACTGGTAGAGATGTTGCATCTTCACTCTTAACATCATCTCCTAATTCTAAATCTTTAAACTGAATATCATTAGTACTTAAAAGCTGTGAATCCTTAATTTTATAATTTAGCGCTATCCATAACTTACCTCTAGCTATCTCTTGACCAATAAATTTACCACTATATCCCGACATATTTGTTAAGTCGATATTTTTAAAATCAACTACTAGATTTAAGCTTTTTTTAGGATCAGTTGTAATTACATTGCCATTTATATGAGCTTCACCATATCTATTTACAACTCCATCAATTTTTACCTCAAGAGCCTCTTTTGGATTAGACGATATAGTAAAAATAGTTCCATTTAATAAATCAATATAAGTTTGAAAATTTATTGGTAAACTCTCATCTAAAAAATCCATAGAACCATCTTTAAACTCTATCTTAGAGATCAAAAATTCAAAATCACTACTTGTATTTTTATCTTCACTTATATTATTATCTTTAGCTATAACAATGTCACTAAGGTTTGTTGTAGAGTTTTCATCAATTGCAAAATTCATATATGGTTTATCTAAAATAATAGAATCCATCTTTAATGAATTATTTGTAAACTTAATTTTATTGAAGTTTAAAGATTTTACTTTAAATAAAGTCTCTTTTTTAATACTATGGCTAAGGTCAATCTCTAACAAACGAGTATCACTTTTAGCTTTTATTTTTTCACCAGATACTTTTATAGATATTTTAGATGTTAAATACCCACTATTAAAATCTAAATTAGCAAAATCCTGAATATAAGGGTTGTATGGTTCTAAGTTCATCCTGTTTATTTTCAAATTAAGTTTAGCAACTAAAGGATTTAACTTTACCTCTCCATTTCCTCTCATATCTCCAGAAGTTGGTGTTAAATATGAAAATGAAAATGGAATAATAGAGCTATCAGAAAACTTTGCATCTTCTACTTGAGTATTTATCTTTTTGAGTTTTAGTGTAGTTTTTCTTTCTTTATCATCTAAAGTAAAAGAACTATTTTTTATCTCAAACTTTTCAACAATGAAGAGTGGTACCTTTACATTTTTTTCTACTTCTTTCCCCTCAAACTCTTCATTTTCAACTTTTATCTCTACCAATCTATCAAAATCTGTACTCATATCTTTATAAAGCGTTGTTTTAATATCTGCCTTATCTATAGTTAGATTTTTTAAATTAAATTCATTTTTAAATAGATCTACATCTAAGTTTACTAAAGATATATCTTTTATATCTAGTAGTTTTTTATCTATATTTTTTAACTTTGTATCTAAAAATTGTAAGCTTTGTAAACTCATCTTTATACTACTATTTTCATCAATATATACACTTTTAATATGCAGTTTACTTTTGGCTACTAATAATTGGTTTTGATTATTATCAATAACACTCTCATCAATATTTAAACTTATATCATTTACACTTATTTTTGAACTATTTGATTCAATACTTAGATTTATGTTATCTACACCAGCATCTAGTTTTATAAACTCTAAAGCATTCTTATTTGCTGAAAAATTCATTTTTTTAAGGTCTAAAATAATTTGTGACAAAGTAATGTCTAACAATGAATTTTCATACGATATTGCATATTTTAGATTAGCATTAATGTTATCGCCAGATACTTTAAAATCTAGATTTTTCTTCAAATATCCATAAAGTTTATTTGTATTAAAATCAATAATATTAAAATCTCCCTCAACTTTAAATGGAAGTGTCCT
>JAMOMX010000098.1 GCA_027066935.1 Sulfurimonas sp.
TTAAATTTATGTATCATTATCTTAACTCTCTAAAAATAATCTAGCTGCGAGTTGTTCAATAGAACTAGATGATTCTTTTTTTGTTGCTTTAGATACTCTGTTTACATAATCTTCTATAAGTTTATGATTATTTATCCATTTATTGTTGTCACGTTTTACTTTAATGTATGAGCCATCACTTTGAAGCTCATGAGCTAAAGAGTTATCAGCTATTTGCAGGTTTAAAATTTGAATGATTTTTTCGCGAGAATTTTTATCTTTAATACCTGTTAAGAGCTCAATTCTACGAACAAGATTTCTAGGCATCCAATCTGCTGAAGATATATAAACACCCGTAGCATCATTTTTGAAGTAAAAAACTCTTGGGTGTTCTAAGTATTTTCCTAAAATAGAGATAACCCTAATATTCTCACTAACTTCATCAACCCCTGGTCTCAAACAACAGATTCCACGAACAATCAAATCTACCTTTACACCAGCTTGGCTAGCTTTGTATAGTGCTCGAATAACATCTTCATCAACCAAAGAGTTTATTTTAGCAATTATTTTTCCTTCGCTACCTTTGCGAGTTTCATTTTGAATAAGAGAAAGTATTTTTGGCTTTATTTGTGATGGAGACATATAAAGTTTATTAAGATTTCCTTTTTTACTAAAACCAGTTAAAAAATGAAAAAATCTTGTTAAGTCGTTTGTAATTTCATCTTTGGATGTTAGATAACTAAAATCTGTATAAATTTTTGCAGTAGCTGGATTATAGTTACCAGTCCCCAAATGTGCGTATTGTTTTAATTTTCCATTTTTTCGTCTTGTTACTAGCGCTGCTTTTGCATGTACTTTGAAACCTTTAATTCCATATATTACATGTGCTCCTGCTTTTTCAAGTGCTTTTGCCCAGATAAGGTTATTTTCTTCATCAAACCTTGCTTTTAGCTCAACCATAACTGTTACTTGTTTTCCACTCTCACTAGCATTCATAAGTGCTTGAACAATTGGAGAGTTTGTACCTGAGCGATAAAGTGTCATCTTAATAGATACAACATCTTTATCTTTTGAAGCATCTTGAATAAGTTTTACTACAGGCTCGAAACTTTCATAAGGATGATACATAAGGACATCTTGTTTTTCTAAAATTGAAAAAATATTTTCATTATTATGAAAAGGTGGTAAAAGTTTTGGTTTAAATGGCGCAGCTAAAAGGTGTGCAAAATCTTTAGAGCCTACAATTTGCCATAGAGATGGAAGATTTAAGAATGTATGAAACTTATAAATATCATCTTTGTAAACATTTGTATGACGGTTAAAAAAGTTAATAATCTCTTCATCAGCATTGTTTCCAACTTCAAGTCTAACCATAGCACCTTTACGACGAAGTTTTAGTCCCTCTTCAAGAATCTCCATAAAATCATCAGCTTCTTCCTCTTCTATCTCCATGTCAGCATTTCTTGTAACCCTAAAAGCAGAATACTTATTTAGCGTATAACCAGGAAAAAGATCTTCAATATGTTGCTCAACTACACTCTCAACAGGTACAAATAAACCATTTTCACACTCAATAAATCTATCAAGTACCCTAGGTACTCTAACAATACCAAATCTTTCAACTGTTTCAACATCAATATCATTTAATTTTACAATAATTCCAAAACTTAGATTATTCAAATGGGGGAAAGGGTGTGTAGCATCAATTGCAATAGGTATAATTACTGGATAAATTTGTTCATAAAAAAATCTATCTAATTTATTTTTTTGATTTTTATTTACTTCATTATATGATTTAACTACAACACCCTCTTTTTCAACTGAAGATAATATGCCATTTAAACAATGCTCAAGAACTTGTTGTTCTTGATGTAGATATTTTCTGATTTCGCAAAGTTGTTGAAGAGGTGTTAATTTATCAGCACCCGAAACTATAATTCCCGCTGCAAAAAGCTTTTTAAGTCCAGCTACTCTAATCATATAAAATTCATCTAAATTTGTACCATATATTGCAAGAAACTTTAGTCTTTCTAATAATGGCAAGCTTTCATCTTGTGCTTGTTTTAAAACTCTAGTATTAAATTGTAACCATGAAAGCTCACGGTTGTTATAAAATTGAGGGTCTTTTAGATTTATCATATTTCACCATTTCCAAATAGTATTTGATTATAAGTAAGAGGGCATAAATAACTTCATATGCCCTCTTACTTATTATATCCAAAAAAGATTAATAAAGCCCTATTTTACGACACCTGTCCCTTTGTAATTTGCAGAATGATAAATAGTAACACCATTTTTGCGAGCATAATAACGCATAAGTAATTTCTGAAGAGTTGGTTCGATAGAGGGGGCAAACCAAGCATTATTACTAGTAGCTATTACAAAATTTACATCACCATCATATATCTCTTGACATGTAGCTTCATAACAGATTGCATTACGAAATTTAACCCCTTTGATTATAAAATCAGTTGGTTGTGTAGCTGTTACAAAGTCAGAAGCACCCGCAAAAAATGTTTTATTTATATAATCTTGTGCAAATTTTGGTAAAGGTATATATTCGCCAAAAGGGACTAAAACTAATTTTTTAGCTATTTGATAGTCTCCATTTTCAAACATATATGTAACATTATAATTATTGCCTTTTTCACGCATAAGTGAACCTGCTACTATGGAGATTTCATACGAAAATTCTTTCATAACATTTATAAGTTTTTCATTTTTATTCATGTGTAATGGAAAAACAGATTCTGGAAATACAATTAGATCGTATTTTTCATCAATTGCATTTCTTATCTCTTGATATATCATATTGATTGTTGGTGCAAATGCTTCACTTGTCCATTTGAATTCTTGTTTTATTTGAGTTTGAATTAGTTTTATTTTTAACTGACTTTCAGGTTGATATTTGTATGAATATGGCATTTGAGAATAAGCTAAAATTAAAAGCAAAATGGGTGAGTATTTATATCTGTTTTTTATATAAAATGGTAACGATAAAGCTAACAAAACTAATAAAAATTGAAATTTTTGTATCCCAATATAGCTATCTACAAATAAAAGCTCAATCTGCATCCAATTCCAGTCAAATGGCTCAAAAAAACTAAGTAAAAAGAGTAAAATAGCACGAACATAAACTTTATTTGTTAGTGCTAAAGTTCCAAAAAATAACATATAAATAACACCAAATGCAAATGTTATAAAGGGAGTTAAATATCCTACTCCATTGTACTCAAAACTATAACCAATCCAATAAAACCAAAATATTCCTATAAAAAAACCAGCTACCAGTACTGCTTTTTTAGAAATATATAGTAAAAAGGTTATGGCTAAAAGACCAAAAAAAGTGTTTAAAAACTTAACACTAATGCCAAAATCTTCTAAATATATAAAAGCACTAAAAAGCAGCGCAGTGAGTAAACCAATAGATAAGTCTTTATATAAGATATTCTTCATTGGAGTATTATACACATATAATGTTACATTATTAAAA
>JAMOMX010000099.1 GCA_027066935.1 Sulfurimonas sp.
ATGGACTTGATAAATGTTTTTATTCAGATAACGGTTCAAGTGCAGTTGAAGTAGCTCTAAAGATGAGTTACCATGCCCATTTGAACGATGGAGACAAAGATAAAAATATATTTGTTTCTTTAAAAAACTCTTATCATGGTGAAACAATTGGAGCTTTAAGTGTTGGTGATGTAGAACTTTATAAAGATACATATAAACCACTTTTACTCAAAACAATTCAAACAGCAGTCCCAAAAGATATGAGTGAAAAATCAGCTCATATTGCTGCGTCTGAATTTGAGGAGTTATGTAAAAAAAAAGCTAGTGAAATAAGTGCAATTATATTAGAACCACTAATCCAAGGTGCTGGATATATGCATATGTATCATCCTCAGTTTTTAGTACTAGTTCGTGAAATATGTACAAAATATAATGTTCATTTGATAGCAGATGAAGTTATGGTTGGTTTTGGTAGAACTGGTGAGCTTTTTGCATGTGAAAAAGCAAATATTTCACCTGATTTTATAGTCCTATCAAAAGGTTTAACCGGTGGGTATCTGCCACTTTCAGTAGTTCTTACTTCAAATAAAATATATGCTAAATTTTATTGTGATTATAATGAACATAAAGCATTTTTACACTCTCACTCATATACTGGAAATGCATTGGCATGTGCTGCTGCAAATGCAACATTAGATATATTTGAAAATGACAATGTTATAGAAAAAAACAAAGAGATAGCAAAATATATGGGTGAAAAGCTACAAAAATTTGCAAAACTTAAAAATGTAGCAGAGATTAGACAAACAGGGATGGTCTGTGCAGTAGAGTTAAAGGGTTACACCTCTCAAGAGAGAATAGGCTTAAAAGTTTATGATTATGCACTTAAAAATGGTGTCTTACTAAGACCATTGGGGCATATAGTTTATTTCATGCCACCATATATCATAACAAAAGAAGAGTGTGATAAGATGATGGATACGGCTTATGAAGCGATAAGTAATATTTAATGAATACGATTGATAATATAAAATTACTAGAAAAAGATATGAAAGAGTATAGACACTACTTTCATCAGTACCCTGAAACCGCGTTTGAAGAGCATAATACCTCTAAATATTTAGTAGAAAAACTCACTTCATTTGGGTTAGAAGTTCATCAAGGTTTAGCAAAAACTGGTGTAGTAGCTACTCTAAAAGTAGGAAATAGCGATAAAAAAATAGCTCTTCGATCAGATATGGATGCCCTTGATATCATAGAAAATGGGGAGTTGCCATATAAGTCACAAAATATTGGAAAGATGCATGGATGTGGACATGATGGACATATGGCTATGTTATTAGGTGCTGCACAATATCTCTCAAAATATCAAGAATTTGATGGTACTGTTTACTTTGTTTTTCAACCAGCTGAAGAGATTAAGGGTGGTGCAAAAGCTATGATAGAAGATGGTTTATTTGATATGTTTAATGCTGATAGTGTATGGGGTATGCACAATTTTCCAGGGATTCCCATAGGTGAGTTTGCTGTAAAAAGTGGGGCAATGATGGCATCTTTTGATGCATTTGAAATAATAGTAAATGGGATGGGTTGTCATGCAGGTATGCCAAACTTAGGACGAGACCCTATAGTTGGAGCTGCTCAGGTTATAAACTCATTACAAAGTATAGTTAGCCGCAATATTGATCCACTAGATGCTGTAGTTATAAGCCTCACACAAATTCAAGGGGGAAATACTTGGAATGTAATACCAAAATCAGTAACTCTTAGAGGTACATTTAGGTGTCTAAAACCAGAACTTCAAGAAGAGGTAAAAAAACGTATCAAACAGGTAGCTGAGTTAACTTGTAGTGCGTTAGAATTAAGAGCAGAAGTTAGTTTTAATCCCGAAAATCCAGGTTATCCTGTTACTTTAAATACTAAAAAAGAAGCAGATATAGCTTTAGATGTTTTACAAAATTTGGTAAGTAAAAACAAAGTTGACAATGATCCAAATCCAAGTATGGGAGCGGAAGATTTTTCACTAATGCTTTTAGAGCGACCAGGAGCTCTTATATGGATAGGAAATGGTAGTTTTGAGGGTGAATGTGTACTTCACAATCCACAGTATGACTTTAATGATAAAGCCCTTGTATGGGGAGCTTCTTATTGGGTGGACTTGACTAAGAGGTTGTTAAGTAAATAATATTTAAAGCTTTATTTAGTCGAAATTATAATCATTTTTAGAGTTATCCAACATAAGTAATCTACAGCTTTTTTCTAGTATGGCAAGTTTCCTGACTTAGGACAAAAGCACTATAATAAGTAAAGTAAAAATATTAGAATGAAATAATTTATATTTTGCTATAATGATAATATGATAAATATAGAAAAACTAAAATATGAAATTGTTGAAAGGCTCAAACCCTTAAACCCTGACAAAGTTATATTATTTGGTAGTTATGCTTATGGTACTCCTAATGAAGATAGTGATGTAGATTTATTTTTGGTAAAAGAGACTGATGATCCTAGGTATGAAGCTAAAGCATTGTTGAGCCTTAGAGATTTGATTCGTAAGTATAAAGTAGGCTTTGATATATTAAGTGCTTCAAGTGGTTTTTTAAACTCAAGAAAAGACCATTTTTATAAAGTAGATATTTTAAAAAATGGAAAAGTCCTTTATGGCTAATGAGCAAGCAGCAAAAGAGTGGTTAACTTTAGCTCATCATGATTTGAATGGTGCTAAATTAATGTTTGAAGCATCTCACTATACAGATACCATCAGCTATGTACTCCATCAATCCATAGAAAAAAGTTTAAAATCAATTTTAGCATTTGAAAATAAATCTATTAAAAAAACTCATAATTTAATTGAACTACACGAGATAGTATCATTAGATACTTTTAATCTATCCGAAGATGAGATTTTAACATTAAGTGTAATAACTACTTACTATTCAAAACAAAAATATCCAAACCCTAACTACTCTCTTCCTTCACAAAAAGATATTGAAATAGCATTAAAATTAGCTAGTGATATCTTAAATAATATCTGTATATTATTAGGTGTAAACTTAAGACTTTAAATGAAAAAAACTATTTTACTATGTTTTGTTATTTTAACAACTACTATAAACGCAGACATAACAGGTTCAGGTTTTGCACAGACACAAAATGAAGCTTACTCGTTCCCATCGTCCTCGATGGGAATGCACATGCTTCTTAGAACATAAAATATAGATATAGTTACAATGAATTTAAAAGGCAACAAATGAACTTAAAACTAAAAAATATTGGAATCATAGAAAAAGCAAATATAAAGCTAGATGGATTAACTGTAATTGCAGGTGAAAATGATAGTGGTAAAAGTACAGTTGGTAAGGTTATTTATAGTTTTTTAAAAACTATTTTATCTGTGCCTACAAAGAGAGGTGTTGAGCCGTTATGTGGATGGCATTGTTCAAGATTTAACGATTATTTATTAAGCTTATTTAATAATCAAATTTCTACTAATGGAGAAATAAATATTAGATATAATGAAAATGATTTTAATATAATTATATCATCAGATAGATGTAAGATTTTTGAGTCTATTCCCATCTACGAACATAATGCATTTATACTTGATAAACCATTGTTTATAGATTCTCCTTATATTTGGAATATTTTACCTTCATTAAAAACTATTGTTAACCTAGAAAGTCAAAAAATAAATGTTGACTTTAAGGTTAATAAAACAATAAACGATTTATATGTAGCAATAACTTCAGACTCAAACAACAGCAAAGAAACTATTAACCTTGATATAAAATCAATTATAAAAGGTGAGTTTATTCAAAGAAGTGATGAGAGCTTTTCTTTTCAGAAAGAGGGTAAAAATATTGCTCTTTTAAATACAGCAATGGGTATAAAGTACTTTGGAATATTACAAGTATTATCTGAAAAAAATCATCTATATAAAGGTCAAATGCTCATACTAGATGAACCAGAAGTGCATCTGCATCCAAAGTGGCAATTAGAACTAGCAAAGGTAATAGTTTTTCTTGTTAAAGAAGGGGTTGAGATACTTGTGAATTCTCATAGTCCATATATGATAGAAGCTTTAGAGAGATATAGTGAACAATATGATATAAAAAATAAAACAAACTTTTATTTAGCTCATAATAATACTATAGAAAAGGTTGAAGACAGTAATTCAAGAACATTATCTGTGATATTTGAAAAACTATCTGAGCCTTTTGATGTATTTGAAAATATGAAAAGTGATAGATTATAAAATGGCTGATATTAGTGAATTTATAAAAAAATACTCTGAGTATAAGACTACTTTTAAAGTTACTAGCTATGATGACAATAATGGTGTGCATCTATGTTCAGATGAAACACAAGAAAATATAAATTTTGATGCTATTATTGAAAGTAAATATCCAGAATCACATGATTATAGACCTAAATCTTTTGACTCTATTTATATAAACAATGATGATGTTTATTGCATAGAATTTAAGAATGAGAAAAAGCCTGATAAAAAAAATATAGAAGATAAACTGATAGATGGTAAGCAAGAATTAGATAAGATGTTTATATCTTTAAATATACAAAAAAATAATTATAAATTTATTTTTTGTGTAGTTTACAATAAATCTGCGCCGATTAGTGAACGATACAAAAGAGGGATACAAAATTATACGATAGAGATGTACCTAAAAAAACATCAGGAAAATAATTTAGTAGATGATATTATCACTGAAGATGTTAATTTTTTTACTAAACAGTTTAGAAAAAAAATAGGAAATGATTTGAAATGCGAATAGTAGTTTTAATATGTATGTTTAGTTTATTTAATATAATAAACGCAGGCATAACAGGCTCAGGCTTCGCACAAACAAAAAGTGTAGCAAAGAAAGGAGCACTTGCATTCTAATAGGACAGTGATGTCGGAAATGATTTTAGAGCAAAAAACGGTAGAACAGAAAATAATACTTAAAGCTTTATTTAGTCGAAATTATAATCATTTTTAGAGTTATCCAACATAAGTAATCTACAGCTTTTTTCTAGTATGGCAAGTTTTTTTGCCATCTCATGGATATCACGATTAAAAGAATAAACGCCATATCCTTTGATTATCATAATATCAGTTTTATTGCTTTGAAAATAGTGTGCTATCTTACTTTGAGCACGTTCATACCAATCATCAAATTGTCCAGGATTTACAATCTCAATAGAGCCTAATTCTTTATAACCAAAGTAATCTTTTGGGGTAATAATATTGTGTTCAAGTGAATAAGCTGTTGTAAAAGGTGGCATAGAAAAACAGATAAATTTTGCATCTGATATTTGAGAGTATATACTATGGTGAATATTAGCATCAATGCTTGCTTGATTCCATCTATAATCTTTTTTAAAATATAGTTCAATTAGATTATTATCATCTATTGCATCAAAGATTGCTTCTTTTGTATTTATGATAAAACGATTAGATTCTACTTTTGCAGAGATAGAACCATGGTAAATCCCAAAAAAATCTTTTCTAAACATCGATAAGGCTAAGGTTGAAAGTTTTTTCTTTACGTTTTCTCTATTCATTATATAGCCTTTTTATGTTATTTTATTTAAACCAGCTCTTCATTTTATCTATTGCAGAATCTAAAACACCTTCATGAGGTTTTGATTCTATCCCAAAAGATTCTTGAAGTTGTTGTATAAGCTCTTTTTGCTCAGAGTTTATTTTATCAGGATAAGTTAAATTTACTTGTGCTACTAAGTTGCCTTTTCCATGTCCATGAACATCATCAATCCCCTCACCTCTAAAAGTAAAATGTTGTTTGTCTTTAGTTCCAACATCTAGTTTAAGCTCAAGTTCACCTGTTAAAGATGGTATTGTTAATGTCTCACCAGTAATTGCTTGAGTGAAAAATACAGGTATTTCTATATATATATCATTTGCACTACGGATAAAATGCTTATCTGGCGTTACTGCAAATGTAACATAAAGGTCACCACGATTTCCACGTTTACCAATATTTCCTTGACCTGAAACTCTTAGGCGATTTTCATTGTCAATGCCTTTAGGAATTTTAATAGATACTTTGTCTTTTTTCTTAGTGTAACCAGCGCCCTTACACTTATCACATCTAGTAGTTGGTGCAGCACCTGTCCCCTCACACTCTGGACATGTTTGAGAAAATGTCATAAAACCTTGTTTCATATAAACTTGACCTTGTCCATTACAGCCTCGACAAGCAGATAGTTTACCATCTTTTGCACCAGTAGCTTTACAAGGTTTACATGCATCTTTATACTGAAATTCTACCTCTTTTTCACAACCAAAAACTGCTTCATGAAAAGATATTTTCATATCTACATTCATATCTAATGGGTATTTATCAAAATCAGCTGGATTTTGACGCCCGGATCTTCCTCCACCGCTAAAACCATTAAACATATCTTCAAACATAGAACCTAAATCATCAAATCCTCCAGATGAACGGCGATTGCCACCACCCATTCCTTGAAGACCCTCTTTCCCATAACGGTCATATATACTTCTTTGTTTCTCATCACTTAAACATTGGTATGCTTCATTACATAATTTGAACTTATGTTCAGCTTCTGAATTACCAGCATTTTTATCAGGATGATATTTTTTTGCCATAGCTCTATATGCTTTTTTTATAACTGTTTTGTCCGCATTTCGCTCAATTTCTAAAATTTCGTAATAACTTAAGTCTTCCATATTTCTATACTATCCTAACAAATATTATAATTTTTTGAAATTATAGCGTTTTTTTTACTATAATTCTATCTATGAAATATATACTTAGTTTTTTAATAATTTTTATTTTTTTTGTGGGTTGCTCTAAAGAACCTTTGCCAATTACTTTAGAGGATATCAATATATCATCTAATTATGTCACATTTGATGGTTTGCCAAAAACTCTTTTACTTGAGAGATCTTTTGATAATCTTCCAAATTGGGATGAAGAAAACCATGATGAGGCATTGCAAAATTTTAAAAATAGTTGCAATAGTTCAAAAACTAAAAAGTTTTATCAAAACCTTTGTAAAAATATAGATGACATAACTAATTCAAAACAGTTTTTTACATCACAGTTTACCCCTTATGAGATAAATAAAAAAGATAATAACACAACGGGGATGCTTACAGGATATTATGAGCCATATTTAAATGGTTCACTAACTAAACATGGAAAATATATCTATCCAGTATATGAAGCGCCAAATGATCTAATTACTGTAGATTTAAGTTCTATATATCCTGATTTAAAACATTATAGACTTCGTGGAAAACTAAAAGGTAATAAACTCATTCCATATCACACAAGGGAGCAAAGCTCAAAAATCGATGTAGACGCTAAAGTTATATGTTATGTTGATTCAAAAATTGATCTTTTCTTTTTAGAAGTTCAAGGTTCAGGTCGTGTACTTTTAGATACAGGTGAGACTATTTTTATAGGTTATGGTAATCAAAATGGTCATAAATACAAATCTATAGGTCGTTATCTTGTAAGTATAGGGGAAATTCCCTTTAAAGAGATATCTCTTCAAAGTATTCGTGCTTGGTTTGTAAAAAATCCCTCAAGGGTAGATGAAGTACTAAATCATAATAATTCAGTTGTATATTTTAAACAAAGACAACAGCGTGCCACAGGTTCACTTGGACTGCCCCTAACTCCAGAGCGCTCAATTGCGGTAGATAGACGCTTTATTCCCCTTGGTAGTATGTTATATTGTAGTGCTGAGCAAACCAATGTCAAATTTAATCGTGTTGTTCAAGCTCAAGATACTGGTGGAGCAATAAAGGGAACAATTAGAGCTGATATGTTTTTAGGATTTGGTGATAGGGCTCGAGAGGTTGCAGGCAGATTAAAAGCACCACTAAAGCTTTGGATATTACTGCCAAAAGATTTAAAATGAAATTAGAAAAATTTAATACACTAGTTGAGTCACTACAAAATTTACCAACTATAGGTAAAAAAACTGCAACAAGATTAGCATATCATATGATAATGGGAGATAGTTATTCTGGTATGAAGATTTCACATGCTATAGAGGATGCACTTGGATGTTTAAAAAAATGTAGCGTATGTGGTGGTATGAGTGAAGATGAACTTTGTTTTATTTGTTGTGATGAGCGTAGAGATGAAAGTATTTTATGTATAGTTGAGAGTGCTAAAGATATACTACTTTTAGAAGAAAATGGACTTTTTGATGGTAAATATTTCGTATTAGATTCACTTGAAGAGTTAAGTATAAATCATCTTGAAAAGATTGTTAAAAATGGGATAACTGAGTTGATTTTTGCCATAACTCCATCTATTTCAAACGATGCAGTAATACTTTACATTGAAGATAAATTAGAAAAATACAATATCAATTTTTCAAAGATTGCTCAGGGAGTTCCAACTGGTGTAAGTTTAGAAAATATTGATATTCTTTCACTTACTAGAGCGATAGAAGATAGAGTTAAAGTTTAAAGCTTTTTTGCATATAAGTTTTAATATCTTCTTTTTTTAACTCTCCATTTACAAATAATTCATTTGCCAATATACCTTGACCTAAAAGCATATCTGCACCATCTTTATAGATAATCTTTTTTTCATTTGCTAGTTTCAAAAATGGTGTTAATTTTCCATAAATTGCATCAGCTACAAAACTTGTATTATTTAGTATCTCTTTGATTATCTCTTGTGGAGCTGGTAGGTTTTCATCTTTAAGTCCGGCACTTGTTGTATTTACAGCTAGATCATACTTTTCACATTTAAAATTGTCCCATGTGTAGCATTTATGGGTAATATCTTTAAAATCATCTAAACGATTTTGGCTTCGATTTAACACAGTTACATCTATGTCATCTTGGATAAATCTGTATGCTAGAGCTTTTGCAGTCCCACCAGCACCTAATATAAGAATTTTTTTAATATCTCCAAACTCTTTGATAGAAAACATAAAGCCATCAGCATCAGTGTTATAGCCAATTAGTTTTCCATCTTCGTTTATGATAGTATTTACAACACCAACTTTTTTAGCAAAACCTCTTATCTCATCACAAGCATTGTAGGCAGCCTCTTTATGTGGAACAGTTATATTAGCACCATTTAGTTTTAGGTTAAAAAATGTTTCTCGTAATTTTGATCCATCAAGGAGGTGAAAACGAGTGTAACAAGCTTTGTAATTTAAGTTTTTAAATACACTATTGTGCATAAGTGGACTTCGTGAGTGAGAAACGGGATCGCCAAAAATAGCGAATAACTTCATTAGTCCAAATCCTCTAAAGAGTGAACTAAAGCACCAAGTTTATTTGAAACTTCAAGGTATTCAAGTTCATTTATACTATCAGCTACCACTCCAGCCCCTGCTTGAAGGATTACTTTATCATCTTTTAACATTGCTGTTCGTATAGTTATTGCTGTATCCATATTTCCATCAAATCCAAAATAACCTATACTTCCACTATAAAACCCTCTTTTTATCCCCTCATATTCGGCAATCAATTCCATAGCACGAATTTTTGGAGCACCTGTCATGGTACCTGCTGTAAATGTTGCCATAAACAGGTCAAACATATCTTTGTTTTCATCAAGTTGTGCAGTTACATCTGAGACAATATGCATAACATGAGAAAATCTTTCTATATGCATCATATCTTCAACTTTTACAGTTCCAGTTTTAGCTACACGACTTACATCGTTTCTACCTAAATCTATAAGCATAAGGTGTTCTGCTAGCTCTTTTGGGTCTGCTAAAAGTTCATCTTCAAGCTCTTTGTCTCTTAACTTTGTTTTTCCGCGTTTACGAGTTCCAGCAATTGGGCGAAGGAGAAGTTCCCCATCTTTGAGCCTAACCATAACCTCAGGGGAACTTCCAACTATATTAAAATCTTCATACTCTAACAAAAACATATAAGGAGATGGATTTTTAGTTCGCAGTATTCTATAAAAACTAAATGGGTCAACTTTTATATCTCTTGTAAAACGATTTGTCATTAAAATTTGAAAAACATCTCCACTTTTAATCATCTCTTTTGAATCATCAATCATTTTGAAAAATTTCTCTTTAGAGTGTGAAAAACTACCTTTGTCATCACCAATATTTTTAACTAATTCAATATATGAGGATGGTTGTTTTAATTCATTTTCAATTTTTTCAAAATCATTTTTAAATTTTTCTATAGTTGATACAAGAGTTATTTTATGATCTTTGTGGGAATAAACAAGGACTAGTTTTGGAAGTATTAAATCTAAGTCTGGAGTATTTAGCTCATCTTTTAAGCTGTCCATATTTGAGTCAAGTTTTGGCTCAAATATTTTAACCATATCATAACCAATATAACCAATAAATCCATCAACGTAAGCAATTTTAAGTTCAGATGTTGCTTTTTTGTAGATAGACGTATCAATCTTATTATAGTAAGCTTTTAAAAATTCAAATGGAGATTGATCAATTATATTTTTTATGTTATTTGAATCTGTATATATTGTTTTTGAGTTTTTGTATTGAAGTCTTTGTCTTGCTCCTATAACGATGAAGCTATAGTTGCCATCACTTTGTCCAGCACTCTCAAAGAGAAAACTAATTTCATCTTTATAAAGTGCTTTGATCTTTGCATAAACTGCAATAGGCGTGAGTAAATCTTGTGTAAATTCTTTAGAGTATATCAAATTTTATCTTTATATTTTAGTTATAAAAGCTCCAGCTTCTATACTACTTCTAATAGCTCTTAAAGCTGTTCTTGCTTTTTTATCATTAGAAAAAGGACCAACTAAAACTTTATTTAATCTACCAATTTTGTGAAATTTATATTGATATCCTTTATCTGTAATAGATTTTAAAAACTTTTTATTTGGTTCATATTTTGAAAAAGATCCAACTTGAACATAATAAGATCCAACTGAACTTTCTTTTTTAACTTCAACTTTATTTGTTTTTTCAACTTTTTTAACTTCAACCTTTTTAGCTTCAACTTTTACTTTTTTAACTTCAACTTTTTTTACAGGTATTTTATTAGTTTCAGCTAAACTTTCTTTTTTTAATTTTTGTGCAATTTGCTCAAGGTTATTATCCATTGATTCTTCTTGAATAACTTCAACTTCTTCAAATAAAGGTTCCTCTTTATCATCATAAATTTCTGATTCAATAGTTTGAGGAGTTGGTAATGGAACAGGTTTTGGTAAATTATCCCCACTGTTAGAATTTAATGTGTTCATAAGTAGAACTACAACAATAAGTATTACACCAAGTGTAGCTACTGCCAATATTATCTTTTTATTTGAACTTGATGAATTGTTCTTATTTAGAATGATGTCATTTAATTCGTTTTTTACTTCTTCTTCCATAACTGTCCCTTTTTTACATATGTTTTGACCAAGAAGCTCCACGCTCCTTTGAATAAACCTCATATGGTAATGTTAAAATATTGTATTCATTTGGCATATCTGCATTTGGAAACATTCGCCACTGTTTTGGTTGTTTAGCAGCTAGTTTCATACTTATCATTTTACCAAGTTGTATAGCCTCTTGTAAAGTGGTATGACCTTTATGTATATAAACATGAAGATGACCATCTGTTTTAGTTTTATAAGCTGTAAAATTTATATATCCCTCTTCTCGAAGCAAAAGTTGTGCCTTGTGGTAAAATCGCTCAGGGTCACGACCATTATAGTCAATCACAATATTTTCAACTTTATTGTGATCATTTACTAAAGAGTGAGCTACTGTAATCTCACCCTTTAAGTGTTTATTTATAATTTGTTGATTGAGAGGTGCTTCAACTTTTTCAAACTTATTATAAAAAGTTCTACCTTTAAATGATAGTTTATTAACAACACTATCTCTTTTAATCCAGTAGTGAGTAGTTATCATTTTTATAAGTTTCATATCCATAGCAGTCATATTTTTTTACCTTAATAAGTAGGTTGATTATATATTATAAAGTCTTGAGCTAAAATTTTTAGCTCCTCTTTGATAGTTGCTTGAAGTTGAGTATTGTTGATATCATCAAGAACATCTGCCATTTTATTGGCTATGAGTTCAAACTCTTTTTCTTTCATTCCACGACTTGTAAGTGCAGGGGAGCCAACACGGATACCTGAAGTTACAAAAGGGCTTCTAGTCTCACCTGGAACAGTGTTTTTATTGATAGTAATGCCAGCGTTACCAAGAGCAGCATCTGCATCTTTACCACTTATTTCACGACCTACAAAACTTACTAAAATTAGATGGTTGTCAGTTCCACCAGAAACTACATCATAACCACGCTTAACCATAACTTCGCCAAGAACTTTAGCATTTGCTTTTACCTGTGCAGCATACTCTTTCCACTCCGGAGATAAGTTATATTTGAAACCTACAGCTTTTGCAGCAATAACATGAACAAGTGGACCACCTTGTAATGCTGGGAAGATTGCTGAGTTGATTTTTTTAGCGATATCTTCATCATTAGTCATAATCATTCCGCCTCTTGGACCTGCAAGAGTTTTATGAGTTGTAGTTGTTACTACATCCGCGTAAGGGAATGGGCTAGGGTGTTCACCTGCACAAACAAGACCAGCAATGTGTGCGATATCAGCAAATAAAATTGCTCCTACAGCGTCAGCAATTTCACGAAATTTTTTAAAGTCAATCTCTCTAGCATAAGCAGATGCACCACAAACTATAATTTTAGGTTTAACAATTTGAGCAATATCCATAACTCTATCATAGTTAATACGACCATCAAGTTCAACGCCATAAGTAAAGCTAGAGTAGTTTTTGCCAGAAAAACTTGGTTTTGAGCCGTGAGTCAAGTGACCACCATGGCTTAAATCCATACCAAGAAGCTTGTCTCCAGCTTTTAAAAGTGCTGCATAAACTGCACCATTTGCTTGACTTCCAGAGTGTGGTTGAACATTTGCAAATTTACATTCAAAAAGTTCACAGGCACGGTCTATTGCTAATTGCTCAACACCATCAGCATACTCGCAACCACCATAATAACGCTTTGCAGGATATCCCTCAGCATACTTGTTTGTAAATACTGAACCCATAGCTTCCATAACTGCAGGAAGTGTAAAATTTTCAGATGCAATCATCTCTAAGTGGTCACTCTGACGCTCTAACTCTTTTTCGCATAAATCGTAAATTTCGCTATCGTACTCTTTTAAAAAACTCATAGTATAAAATTCCTTTTTATAGTTGCTTGGATTATACTAAATATTTAATAATAAATGACTGAATGTTTTATTGTCATATTAATATTGTAAATTTTTTATATCATTAAAAATACTATTTACAAGAGCATCAATAAATTGCATTTCATCTGTTTTTTTATCTAATGTTTTTGATATAACTTTTTTAGTTAAAGCAAGGTTGCCTTTGTATGAATATTTACTTTTTTTAATTTTTGCTATTGATTTAGTTTGATTATGTAAATCAATGCTGTATTCAAATTTTGGATATGAAAGAGAGGTTGAAGGGATGGGAGTTTTATCTCCAACAAATCTTCTTTCGTATGATACGGTGATCATTATAATATTTGCATCTGTTTTTGTTGTTAAATAGTTTTCTTTTTTAAGTAGGGCAATTAATTTTTCATTTATTAAAAGTTCTAATTCTTTATCTGAATGATATTTTTTATCTGAATCTATTAGCTGTGTGACACTTAATGGTATTTTATAAATTTGGAATTGTTTATTTTTATCAATTTTAGTACTTATTTTAGTTGGAGCATTATGTGTATTAGATGAGCTTGGAGTACTTGGTATTGCACAACCAGTAAAAACAATGATTGACGTGATGAATAATACTTTTAAACTAAATTTTTTCATAAAATTTTCCTTATCAATTCAAATATCTTGATTTAATTATACCATGATTTTTCTATTATCCACAATCAACATCCTTTAGCTTCAGGGTGACGAAACAGAAAAACTTGTTAGTATGAAACAGCCGTGCCTTTAGTTTAATTATATGATTGTTTAGGATTTAATTAAGCCAAATATGTTATTGTATTGCAATTATTTAAAAGGCACTTTTATGGACAATACAATAATTTTTGTGTTAATAGCTATAATAATATTGATAGTAGTTATAATAAAAACTTTTAGTAAAAAACAACCAGTTGATGTAAAAACTAAAAATCAAAAAAAAGCTGAAATAGTTGATGCATATAAGATGGAGTTAAGAGAGGTTCTTGGGGTATTGCAGAATGACAAACAAGCAAAACTTAATAAAAAAAAGGAATTGCTTAAAAAATTTAGTAATGAATTATCAAAAAATATTTTTTTTGATAATGATGAAATAAGGGGGATAATACTTGAACTTTCTAAAGAAAGTTAACTTGATTTTAATTCAGTGCGTATTTAACAGGTAGATGAAGAACTATATTTTTTTTAGGTTTTGGAAGTTTACCTGATAAATCTGATATTGTTTTCATAGCTGCTCTACTAAGCACAAGGTTGTTTGATTTAATAACTTTAATATCATATATATTTCTATTTGTAGCTAATTTAAATTTAATGGTAACCTCTCCTGTAATCCCTTTTTTCTTTGCGCTACTTGGATAAAAAAGATGTTTTTGTACTAATTTTAAAATCTCTTTTTTATTGATTTGTAAATATGTTTTTTCATTTGATTTTTGCTTAGGTTTAGTATTTTTTGTAGTATTTTTTTGTGAAACATAAGTTTTTTTAACACTGTTTTTTTTAATAGGTTTAGTTTCATGTTTTCTTTTAGGGGTTGGTCTTTTTCTTACATAAGCCAATTCTGATGGAACTTGTTCTATTAAAAAGCCATCCATCTTTTTAAGCTCTAAATCATATTTTTTTACAACTTTTTTTGGTTTTTGTTCTTTAGTTTTTTTAACTATTTGTTTCTCTTGTTTAGTTTTCTTTAGGGAAGGTTTTTCTTTAAGTATTGTATCTGTTTTAGCTATTGCTATTGTTGGTTCTGGTTCTGGTTTTTGTTCAGGAGATGGTTCGTTAGTAAGTTCTTGAGATGTATTTGTCTCCACTAAATTGTCTTTTTTTTGTATCAATTCTTTAACTGGCTCTATATCTTCTATCGTATTTGCAGCTACAGCAGTTGGTAAATTTGTTTTTATTTTGTTATCTAGTTGTTTGTCTTGTGTTCTTATATAGTTATCCCATACATAAAGTAATGATATTAAAACACATATATGTATGCCTATAGAGATTAGAAGTGATTTAGAATTTTTTATCATAGTAAAATGATAGCAAAAATAAGTTATAAATAATTGAAAAAGCAATTATTGTAGTTGACTCATTATATAAGTTATGCAAGAATTTTATTGCATAATTTGGATTAAAATCACAAATTTTCATAAAAAAATAATTTTTTAATATATTCTTAGATAAAATAGCCTATGTTAATTTATGCGAAACAACCAGTACACTATATTATTAAAAATCATCCATCAAAAATCAAGACTCTTTACTTAGCAAAAGAGATAGATAAAAAAGATTATGCAAAATTTATGAAGATGAATTTTGAAGTTAAAAGAATTCCACCTGATGCAGCAGGAAAGATGTGTAAAAATGCACTGCATCAAGGGATACTAGCTGAAGTAGATGAGTTTAGATTAGATGATTTTAAATCATTTTTAGATAAAA
>JAMOMX010000100.1 GCA_027066935.1 Sulfurimonas sp.
GGGGTATAAAAAGTAGTTAAACTTAAACAAAATATACTTTTTAATTTAACTATTTAAACTTTATTATTATTTTATACAGCATATTTAAATAATAATTTTACTAGTATAGGTGTAAATATATTTTAGGGTATTTATAATGTACAAATTGTTAGTCTTATCTCTTTTAATACTTTTTACAGGCTGTAGCTCAAAATATAAACTTTTTCAAGAAGATAGAACAGATGTTATAGACTCCGTCTCTGAGGCAAAAAACCCAGGATTTTTAAATGTGATATTTCCAAAAGAAGAGGTTTCTATCAAAAAAAATAGAGATGATAAAACTTTACAACAAGAGTATGATATAAATTTTCGCTATGTAAGCAAAATTTTGCCAGGTGATACACTAAAGATTGATATCTACAACAGATCTAGAAGAATTGCAATAGAGCAGATAAATGATTTAAATACAGAAAGTGCACTTACAAGTATACAATCTACCAAACAAGAATATACAGTTGATGGTGATGGAACACTATATCTCCCCATCATAGATGAGATACAATTTGCTGGACTTACAGAACAACAAGCTAGTGACCTTTTAACACAAAATTATAGAGCATACCTTACTGACCCATATATAAAAGTCCATATCGCAAACAAAAGAGTGTATGTACTAGGTGAGGTAAATAAGCCAGGCTTTCTACCTATCTCTTCAAACACTATTTCACTCTATGAAATAATTGCAAAATCAGGTGATTTAACAGATCAGGCAAAAAGAGACTCTATACAGATTATCAGTGGCACATTAGGCTCTCAAAAAGCTAGAATTGTTGATTTTACTAAAATGTCCTCACTAAATGCTAGTGATCTTATGATACCTGCAAACAGCATCATATATGTACAACCAAGATTTATGAAGTCAGTTAAAGTTGCTATTGATGATTTTACTCCGATTTTAAGAGTTATCTCTAGCATGCTTGGTACATATCTATCTATTGATTATATCACTAATGGACGAAATTGATGCAACAAAACAATGAATTAGATATACAATTTATCTTCTCTACTTTGGGAAGATACAAATGGAGTATCATTTTTACAACACTACTTTTTACTATAGCTGTTACAATCTATGCCTACTTTTTAGTACCAATTTATAATACAAGCACACTCATAGCCATAGAAAACGAAAAAGTATCAAAGTTAGACTTTTTACTTCCAGGAGGAACTTCAGATAGACAGATAGAAGATGGATTAGATACAAATATAAGAATACTAAAATCTAGAAAAATAATCTCTAAAGTATTAGATAAAGTCGACTTAGAGATAAAATATTTTATTAATCTTAACTATAAAGATTTAGAAAGAGATAATCTGTACTTTAAAGTAGAACTTTTAAATACAGATAGAGTTATCAAAAATGTCACCTTTAAACTCACACCAAAAGGCGACAATAGTTTCATATTGACAAATGAAGTAACTGGTTACAATGATACTCACAGTTATGATGAACTAATCTTACTAGATCTTTATGCTATCAAAATAAACAAAATAAAAGGTCCCATAGATGCCCCTTACTATCTATTTTCAATAAATACTGATAAGTTAAATCTCACACAAAATATAATCAATAATCTCCAAATCAGAAAGCCATCTGATGATTTGCTAGAGCTCACTTATACAGACACCTTACCAAATCGTGCTAAAAAAATTGTAGATGAGATAGCAAATATATATATCGAATATCGACTCGAAAATAAAACTTTAGAAAATCAAAAAACACTTCTCTTTTTAGATGATAGACTAACATTTATGCAAAATACTCTCAAAAACTACGGAAAAAAATTAGAAACTTTTCAGTCAGAAAATATTCGAGCAAGTTCAGCATCTGCAGGAGGCAATGTACTTCAAAAACTTATGCACAATGAAGAAAAACTAACAAATGTAAACATAAAGCTAAGCACACTAGAAAATATAAAAAATAAAAAGAGTCAAAATTTTATCGATGTTTTTGCACTTCAAAGTAGCGGTATAGATACAAATCAGTTAAACTCGTGGATAGAGTCTATAAGAGAGAAAAAAGAGAAGTTATCACTTCTAAAAGCACAACAAAGTGACCAAAGAGTGTCCATAACTACAAATGTAGAATTAAATGTCCTACTTCAAGTTGCACGAGATAAAAATAAGATTTTAAAATTACTTTTACAAGACTTTACTCAAAACCATCCACGAATTATACAATTAAAAAAAGAGCTACGAGTTGTTAAAAACAATATAAATAGGTATTTTAATAAAAATAGAAGTAGATTACAACAAGAGATATCTCAATTGGACAACTATGTAAAAAAATCTATCTCTGAAATTCATCAAGCGATAGCTACTCAAAATAATATGCTAACAAAAGAGATACAAAAAGATGAAAAAACTTTAAAGTCACTACCTACTGTCAATATGAAACTAGGAGATCTTAAAAGAAACTTTACTCTCACGGAAAACATTTATACTTTTTTATTACAAAAAAGAATGGAGATAGAATTATCAAAAGCTTCAATAGTAAGCAATACAAAAGTTATCGATGAAGCATTAGTGCCGAAATTTCCTATCAAGCCGAACAAAAAGTTTTTAGTTGCTGCTGGTTTTTTGATTGGTCTTATCTTGGGAATTGCACTAGCATTTCTTAGAGCACTTATGGACAACAAAATCCACTCTGCTGAAGATATTGAGAAGATTACTGACCTTCCTATCTATGGAATTGTACCATTTCAACGATTTAAATATGGTTTTAAAGAAGCCTTTAGAGCACTTCGTACAAATGTTCAGTACATCATACCAAAACATGAAAAGTGCAAAGTTATCCTTGTCTCTTCATCTATTCCTAAAGAGGGAAAAACTACTGTCTCATCAGAGTTATCAAAGATACTCTCCTTGGCTCATCAAAAAGTACTTGTCATCGATCTTGATATGAGAAAACCAAGACTACACGAAGAGTTTGAAAAGAAAAATGAAAAAGGTATGGGTGAGATGCTTGCAGGCTACTATACACTTGACGAGATAACTATACCCATCAATGAAGATCTTGACTTCATACCAGCAGGCCCAGTAACACCAAATCCAGCAGAACTTCTTTTGAGTAAAAAATTTAAAACTACTATGCATGCACTTATGAGCAAATATGACTTTATCATACTCGATACTTCTCCTATAGGTATCATCAGTGATGTGCATCTATTGTTAAAATACATTGACCTAATGCTTCTTGTCATAAAAGCAAACTATACAGAAAAAAGTCTCCTTAAAGATTTTACCAAGATGGCTAAGGAGAAAAAGATACCTTCAATTGGTTTAATCTTAAATGGTATAGATATAGAAAAAGGAAGTGGTCGAGGGTATGGATACGGATATGGATATGGATACGGATATGGAGAGAAAAAGGAAAAAAGATTTTCTTCTC
>JAMOMX010000101.1 GCA_027066935.1 Sulfurimonas sp.
CCTCTAATGCTCTAATTGTGGGTGCTTTAAAATATGTATCTATCTCCCATTTATGAAAATCTGTTGGTGCAGGAATGGGATTCATCCCCATACTCTTAAATAATAACATAGATCTTGGCATATGGGTTGCTGATGTTACCAAAACAAAAGGGTTCTCACCAACAATACTCTTCATATATTGAATCTCCATCTTGGTATCATTTGGCTTGGCGTTTATAATCATATCTTCTTCTTCAACACCAAGGGCTAGTGCCAATATAGAGTTCATTTTTGCATTTGATTCACTTGTATTACCTGCATAACCTGTAAAAATTATTTTAGAGTTTGGAGTTTTTTTATGAATTATAACACCCTCTAAAACTCTTTTTGTTCCACCATTTGATAGATGTGAACTTATTGGTTGTAATATATCGGTGTTATGTCCATGACCTAATACATGTATATATTTTATATCTGCTTTATAGTGATATTTCGGATATTGATTTTCTAGCTTTTTTACTAAATAATTAGAAAATGGTGGATATGAAAAAAGAATTAAAAAACCAAATGAAAAACTTAAAAATTGTTTTGCTAATTTTTGTTTAGAGTCAAACAAAAACCACAATCCCAATATAAACAAAGTTATTATCAAACCAAGTGGTTCTATGAAAAATGTTATTAATTTTTTTATTAAAAATCCAAATTCCATTAAAGTTTATCCCTTAGTTATATATACTATAATTGTTAATATTTATTATAACACGCAAATTTAGATATAATTGCAAATAATTAATTTTAGGATGTTTTTATGCAGATTTTCGGTAGATTTGACACAAAATTTGATGATGAATTTTTAGTTGAGCAGTATTTATATATAAATGAAAATGATGAGTTGATCACAACTAATGATTTAGAGTTAAAACTCAAAAAGAAACGCAAACATGTTGTAGGAACTATATTTTTATTTAACCCTTTTATGTCACCTGTAGGATATAATAACAATACAAAACTAACAGAGCAGGGTTACGAGTTTAAAAATCAATTTGATGAGTTGAACTTTAATGATATCTCTAACTTGTTTTATCAAGCTACAAAAAATAACTATAAAGGTAAACTTATTGAGGTAAAATATTTATTTAATTTGAATGAAGCAAATATTGAAGATACCATTGTTATAGACAAATTTGCAGTTGATATCGATCTTTATAATTCTAACCAATTAACTATGTTTGACAAAGATTTGAACTATCATGACCCACTAAACATGCCAATAAGTGGTAAATGGGTTTTTATGGGTGTTGGACATAAATATGACCCTCAACATAAAGGTATAAAAAAATATGTTAAAAACATAGCATTACATGCGCAAAAACTTGGTAAAGAAGTTATATATATCTATGATAAAAACCATAATATTGAAGATTGTATTGAGCACTCTTATTTTTTAGCTCCAACATCACCTGGTAAAGCTAAAGATACTCGTGCATATGCCTTTAAGGGCGCCTTTATGGGTAACCCTCCAAAAAGAACTAGATTAGAATAACTAGAATTTAATTAAAATCTAACCTCTGAAATATCTGCAATTTTTAAAATACTTTTATAGATACTAGCTACTAAAGATTTACGATTGTTTTTAGTACCCTCATCTTCAACATTTACCATCACATCACTAAAGAAAGAATCTAACTCGGGCTTAAGTCCTAAAAGTGCATCAAGTTCTGCTTCATAACTATCAAAATCAGATGCTATAACATCTTTATATTTTGTATATAAAACTTCTTCTGCTTTTTCTTCAAATAGTTTGGTATCTATACTTAAATCATCTGTTAAATCGATATCTTTAGTGATATTTGCTACACGCTTAAAAGTTGAACTAATTTCAGAAAATCCTGCACTATTTACCAAGTTATTTAGGGCGTCAATTTTACGACCAATGCTTAATAACTCACGCTCACCAGAATTAAATACAGCTTCAATAATTGAAGGATTAACTTTATAAAATTGCTTAATACGCTCTAAAAAGAAAGCAGTTAGTTTTTCTTTTTCAAATTCAGCATAATTATTTGATAATTCATCTATTGTTTTTACTATATCAAACTCAAATTCAAACTCATTAATAATTTTTATAAGTCCATTTACAGCACGACGAAGTGCAAATGGGTCACGAGAACCAGTAGGGATTTGGTTTACACTAAACAAACCAATTAAGGTATCAAGTTTTAAACTCATAGCAACTATAGCACTTAGTTTTGAAGATGGTAAATCACTATCCTCACCATCTGGAAGGTATTGTTCTTTTATTGCAGTTGCTACATCTAAATTTTCACCAGCTTTTAGTGCATAGTAATACCCCATAAGTCCTTGAAGTTCTGTAAACTCATAAACCATCTCACTCATTAAGTCAGCTTTTGCAAGTTCTACAGCACGATTTAATGATGTGTTATCTTTTAAATTATATTTATCAGCTAGAGTGTTTGCAATTTTTGACTCTCTTTGTATTTTATTAGCAACACTTCCAAGACCTTTGAAAAAAGCTACTTTTTCAAGTCCATCTGTAGTTAATCCATTTTTTAAATCATTTTCCCAAAAGAATAAACCATCAGCTAAACGGGGACGCAATACACGCTCATTACCCTCTAAAACTTCACTAAAATTATCTGTAAGTGCATTTGAGACTACACAAAATTTATTTATTAATTTATCATCTTTAAATACTGGAAAATATCTTTGATGCTCTTTCATAGAGGTTATTATTACCTCTGGTGGAAGGTTTAAAAACTCTTCATCAAATGAGCCTAAAAGTGGAGTTGGATTTTCTGTAATAGCTACAACTTCTTCAAGTAAATCTTCATCTACCTCAATTTTTAGATCATTATTTTTTTCAATTTTTATAAATGAATTTAAAATATCTTCTCGTCTTTGATCTTGATAGAGTGTAACTCCACCCTCTTTTAGTGTGTTAAAATATTCTTTTGCGCTAGAGATATCAACAGCTTCAAAATTGCTAATTCGATGAACAAAAGTTGATTTATGAGATTTTACACCAAAAAGTTCTGCCTCTACAAGCTCATCACCGAGCATAACATTAAACCAGCGAATAGGGCGTATAAAACTCTCAGCTTTACTCCCCCATCTCATAGCTTTACCAAAGTCTAAAGATTTAATCCATTCATTAATAATCCCAGATAAAAGCTCAGTAGATGGTTTGCCTTTTAAATCTTTTTTATAATAAAGTACCTCTTTGGCATTTTTTTCATTACGCCCAAGTTCATCTATAGATACACCACACTTTTTAGCAAAACCTTTTGCAGCAGGAGTAGCAACTCCATCTTTAAATGCAACAGCAACAGGAGCACCAAAAAACTCCTCAACACTATCATCTTGAGATGTCTTAAATTCTGGATGCCAAATAACTA
>JAMOMX010000102.1 GCA_027066935.1 Sulfurimonas sp.
GTATTTCACCTTATTGCTTCGTTGAAAGCATTTGAAGCTACTTGTAGCTCCTGCGTACTTTCGCCTTACACTAAGATGAAATATACTCGTTTACCTATTTACTCTTTAATGGGTTTTGGTATTATATAAATCTACTTTAAAACAATTATGCTAGAATCTACTTATAAAACTAATGTAGGAGCTTCTAGTGACAAAAGAATATATTTTAAACTTTTTAAAAACAAATAAACAACTTTTAAATGAAAAATATAGTGTCACTAAGATAGGTCTTTTTGGAAGTTATGCTCGTAATGAAGCAAATGAGAAAAGTGATATTGATATCCTTGTTGAAATGCCACCTTCATTTGATAATTTTTTTGACTTAAAATATTTTTTAGAAAATGCTTTTGGAAAAACTGTCGACTTAGGTAAAGCAAAAAACTTAAGACTACTTATTAAAAAATATGTTGATAAAGAAATTGTATATGCCTAAAAGAGATTACAGGCTATATATCATAGATGTTTTTATAGCTATAAATAAAATACAAAGATATACTCAAAATATATCTGATGCTCAAGACTTAAAATGGAATGAAATAGTGTGGGATGCGACAATAAGAGAACTAGAAATTATTGGAGAAGCAACCCGTATTTTAATAAAATCCAATATCTTAGAAAATCAAGAATATAGAAAAATTGTTGATTTTAGAAATATAATCGCTCACGGATATTTTGGTTTAGATGAAGACGAAGTTTTTATAGTTGTCAAAGACAAATTAACAATATTTGAAAATGAGCTTATTGAACTAATAAAACAAAAAAATATACTTATTGAAGAAGCTCTTTTGATGGCAATTGAAGAAAATACTAAAATACCTCTTTTAATACAATATTTACAAAAACTCAACACAAGATTTACAGATGCAAGATAACTTATACAACCTAGCTTTTGAGAGAAGTATTTTAAGCTCAATTGTTTTTGAACCTGAACAATTTGATGAACTAAGCACAGCACTAAAAAAAGATGATTTTTATCTTCCAGCCCATCAAGATATCTTCACGGCTATGACTAACCTTATGCAAAGAGATGAGCCTATTGATGAAGAGTTTATAAAAAAAGAACTTTTAAAAATCAAAAAATTTGATGAGCAGGTGATGTTAGAAATTTTATCTGCAAACCCCATATCAAATACAAAAGCTTATGTAAATGAGATAAAAGACAAATCATTAAAGCGTCATCTCTTAACTCTTACAACTGAGATAAAAAGAGTTACTGTTGAGGAGGAACTTCCATCTGCCGAAGTTATAGATATTGTTGAGAGAAAACTTTATGAGATAACTCAAGAGAATCAAACAAGTGACTTTAAAGATAGCCCAAGAATGACCTATGATACGATGGAGTACATTAAAGAGATGAAAGCTCGTGGTAACTCTGTACTTGTAGGTGTTGATACTGGATTTCATGAACTCAACCGTATGACTACTGGATTTGGTAAGGGTGATTTGGTTATTATAGCAGCACGACCAGCGATGGGGAAAACTTCTTTTGTGCTAAACACAGTAAATTCACTCATAACACAGGGTAAAGGTGTAGCCTTTTTCTCACTGGAGATGCCAGCTGAACAATTGATGCTTAGACTTCTTAGCATTCAAACTTCTATACCGCTTCAACAACTACGCCTTGGAGATATGAATGATGACCAATGGAGCTCTCTTGGTGGTGCTATTGATAAGATGAATGAAGCTAAACTTTTTGTTGATGATCAGGGTAGTTTAAATATAAATCAACTGCGCTCAAAACTAAGAAAACTAAAAAATCAACATCCTGAAATTGAGATAGCGGTTATTGATTACTTACAAATTATGCAAGGGGTTGGTACTCAAGATAGACATTTACAAGTTTCTGAGATATCTCGTGGACTAAAGATGTTAGCCCGAGAACTTGAGATGCCAATAGTAGCTCTTTCTCAACTTAACCGTGGGCTAGAATCAAGGAATGACAAAAGACCAATGCTGAGCGATATTCGTGAATCTGGTTCAATTGAGCAAGATGCAGATATTATTCTTTTTGTATATCGTGATGATATCTATC
The DNA here is from genome assembly GCA_027066935.1 of Sulfurimonas sp. GTDB lineage: Bacteria > Campylobacterota > Campylobacteria > Campylobacterales > Sulfurimonadaceae > Sulfurimonas. The sequence goes on from JAMOMX010000102.1 coordinate 2,072, forward strand.
TTTACAAAGAGGAAAAAGAGCGAGAAAAAGCTGCTAAAGCTGAGGGAAAAGAGTTTATCCCAACCTATGTAGAAAAAGAGGAAGAGGATGCTGAAATAATTATTGGAAAACAAAGAAATGGTCCAACTGGGCATGTGAAACTTGTTTTTCAAAAGAAACTTACCCGTTTTGTTGAGCCAAGCCCTCATGTGGTTGAAACTTCTTATGAAAATATAGATACCAGATCAGCTAATATTGATATTGGAGTTAATGATACCATATCTGCTCCTATGATTTAAGATGATTCAAAAGGTCCAGCTCTTTAGCACAAAAAAGGACTTTTTATATTTTATATCTGCATGTGGTTTTATACTTTTTTACGCGCTTCTAATTGAGTTTAATAATTATAAAAATCTTACTCGTTTTGATTCGTCTATTATAGAAGCTACTGTTTTAAAACAATATGAAAAAACTAAACTCACCAAAAAAAATAGATTAAAAACTTATCAAGTATTAAAACTAAAAAGCAAAGATGGTTTTACTTTTTACACAACAACAAAAAAAACATTTCCAAGTAGTATTGGCAAAAAAATTAAACTTGAAATATGGGCTGGGGATATTAGTTTTTATGAGTATATGACAAGCTTTTATGCTTTTTCAAAAACTATGGATATATATAAAACACAAACTTTAAAACAAAAACTAAACTCTTTTATAACATCAAAACATGAAAATAATAATATAACTCACATATATCAAGCACTCTATACTGCCACACCAATGCCACAAAACTTACAAACTACTTTTTCTAACCTCGGCGTATCTCACCTCTTAGCTATTAGTGGATTTCACTTAGGCGTATTGGCTATGCTTTTGTATTTTTTATTTAAACTGCCATATAAATATTTACAAAATAGATATTTTCCATACAGAAGTTATAAAGTAGATTCATTTATTTTTATCTCTGTTATATTGTTAGGATACCTTCTATTTTTAGACAGCCCACCATCATTACTTCGTTCATATGCCATGTTAATAATTGGATTTTTACTCTACGATAGAGGCTATAAAATAATCTCTATGCTTACACTTGTTTTAACAATTTTTTTATTATTATCATTTTTCCCAAGACTTGTTTTTTCACTTGGGTTTTGGTTAAGTGTAAGTGGAGTTTTTTATATTTTTTTATTTTTAATTCATTTTAAAAAATTAAATAAGATTTGGCAATTTATTTTGCTTCCATTTTGGGTATATCTATTAATGTTGCCATTTTCATTAGTTATCTTTGGAAACTTTAGCATCTATCATCCACTCTCCATTATTTGGACAACCCTATTTAG
>JAMOMX010000103.1 GCA_027066935.1 Sulfurimonas sp.
ATAATTTTTTACAACTTTTGGTTGTTTACCTTTGAGTTTTTCATACAGATACCACCCATCTTTTTTATCAATACAGGTAGGTACATTTAAACCAGCAGATTTTAGCATATTAAGAAGTTGTATATCTTGGTTTATTTTTTTAGTTATATCTCTTTCATATTTTTTTAAAATATAGCTTGTAGAGTTTGTGTAAACTATATATGTAGTGTCGATAGAACCAGATATAGTTGGTATAATTTTTGTAAAATTATAAGAGTTAAATATATTATTTAACTGTTTGAGAGTTATTTGTGTTTTTACTCCCATCTATTTAAATATCTGCTTTTTTAAATTTAATTTGCACTACATATATCCATGATTTTTTTCCAATCTGTATCAAAGTTTTTTAATACAAACTCTTCATGATGAGGTACTGTGCATGAAGAGCAGTCTTGATGAATTTTACCTTTAGATTTTAGTTTTTCGCCATTGTTTATATCACATCTGCTTAAAATTTTAAATTCTTTGTAGGTATCTAGTCCATCATCGTTAAAACGAAAGTTTGGACAGGCACAAAGATAACAGTTTAAATTTTCCATATCGTGACATTTTTTATTTTTTTTGTAAAGTGGGCAAAAATCTATCTCATTTTTTACCATGCTCTCAAACTTAAAATAATCTACAATTTGCTCTTTTGTATAGTTTTTTTCTATAAGTTTATTTACTATTGTTTTATGTTTGGAAGCATGTTTGTTAAACCAGGAAAGATAACTCATTTTGAACTCTTTTGAATGATAAGGTATATAAAAAACGGCCCACCAATAAGTGCTGTAACTATCCCTATGGGCAGTTCACTTTGGGTAGATATCGCTCTGACAATTGTATCACAAAAAACTAAGAAAAATCCACCAAAAAGGGCTGTTTTTAAGATACGGTTATTTACAGTTGATGGATGAAGTTTAGCTACTATGTGAGGAACTATTAATCCTATAAATCCTATAGGTCCGCTAATACTCACAAGTGTTCCAATCCCAAGAGATGATATGCTCAAAAGTATAAGTGTAACTTTTTTGGTATCTACACCCTTAAGTGATGCTTGCTCATCCGAGATACTAAGCAGTTGAAGCTCAAATCTGTATAGATAAACACTTAGAAAAAATGCAAAAGCGACAAGACCAAGTAAAATTGGATTTTGCCAACCAATTACAGAGAGAGAACCCATAGTAAAACGGATCAACATATCATTTTGCATAGCTGATCCTAGATAAAATATTATCATCAAGCATGAGGTATAAAAAAGTGATAGTGCTATCCCCAATAGCAACAATGATTGTTGTTGTGAACTTTGCAGATACCTAGATAGATAGATGAGCAAAAAAACAGTAAACATCGCTCCAAAAAAGCCAAATACGCTAATGGCAGCTATACCAAATACTAAACTTCCAAGCCCAAGTTTTATGGCAATACCAGCTCCTAAAACTGCACCACTTGAAATTCCCAAAGTATAAGGTGTCATTAGTGCATTTCTAAACAAAGTTTGAAATAACAACCCACTAAGAGCTAAAATAGCTCCTGCAAAAAAAGCAAATAAAACTCTAGGAACTCTTAAATCAAAAAAGATTTGTGATGTTAAAGAATTTTGATTTAGTATATCGTTCATCTCTAAATTTACAGCACCTATAAAAGGGGATAATATTAAGATAGCAACAAGAACAAACCACATGAAAAATTTAATCATACAAAGCTACCATATTGTTAAATTTTACACCATAAAGCTCACTTAAAGTTTTATCTTCAAAAAATTCATCTCCATAAAGTTTGGCTTTTTTATCTTTTATAAAAAGAACTTCTGAGCCTACATAAGATGCCAAATGTAAATCGTGAGTGATTAAAATAATTTGATGATCTTTTTTTAATCTCTTAATATGCTCGGCAATTATTTTAGAGTTATGTGGGTCAAGGTTGGCAGTAGGCTCATCAAATATAATAATTTTACTTTCTCCTGTCAGTGCTGCAGCTATCAAAACGAGTTGTTGCTCACCAGAACTAAGTGAATTTACCAGATGATCTTTTAGGTGATCTATTTTTAAAAACTCTAAAGTTTGTTTTGTTATGTTTTTGTCTTCAAGCGAGTAATCAAAAAAGTTTTTTTTGTAGGTAAATCTACCAAGCAGCACAAACTCTTGCACTGTAATAAACTGCTCATAAATTTCTAGTTTTGCAGGAACATAAGAGATGGTTTTTGCTCTTTGATTTAATGAGAGTTCTTTAATATTTTTAGAGTTTATTAAAATCTCTCCATCATATTTTACAAGTGAGCAAATAGCTTTAGCCAGTGTGCTTTTTCCACTTCCGTTTGCACCTAAGATGCTAAGATGATTTTTAATGTTAATGGTGATATTATCAAGTATAATTTTTTTATCAAATTCACATCTTAGAGCTTTTAAATCAATCATTCATTACCTAGTATTTTTATGTGAATTATAGCATTTAATGGTCTGTTTTTAAATATTTTACAAGAAGTCTATTTGGTTTCAGTATCAGTCCATCTTACTTACTTGTTTTAAGGTTTTGCAAGAAGTCTATTTTACCACAGGAACGGATGGAACGAAGAAATGACAATAAACTAAATTATATGGTATAATTATTTAAAAATAAATACTTAAGTATCTATATACAGTTTAAATATCTAAAAAGGAATAATTATGATTGAATTTTTTACAGCATTTGATGTTATGGAAAAGTTTGTTGATATGATTGAAAAAGAACGAATCAGAAAAAATATGACACAAAAAGATTTATATAAAGCTTCTGGTTTATCTCCAAGCGCATACCGTGCTTTTATGGATACAAAAAATACAAAATTTGAAAATATTGTAAATCTATTGTTTGTATTAGATTTAACTTCAAAGCTTGAGCAATTGATAAAAGTAGAAGAGTTCACTTCATTAGATGAAATTAGAAATGAGAAAAATAAAAAAATCAGCAAAAGAGTAAGAAAGAGTAAAAATGATTGAAATTGATGTGTACATTTATGATAAAAAAATAGGTATTCTTTTAGAACACGAAGCAAGTATATATTTTGAATACGATAAAAATTTTATAGCAAGCGGACTTGAAATATCACCTATTAAACTTCCTCTAAAAAATACTTTATATAAAAACTATGACCATAAATCTTTATATCAAGGTATGGCTGGTGTATTTTTTGATTCATTACCAGACAAGCATGGTATTGCTTTTATTGATAGGTATTTTGAAAGACAGGGGCTAAAAAGCCATGAGGTTACACTACTACATAGACTTAGCTTTATTGGAGATAGAGGTATGGGGGCGATTGAGTATTTACCTAGGGAGCATGAAGAGAATGTTTTAAGGGCAGATATAATTGATGCTAAAGATACCTATGAGAACATGAAAAAGAACATTAATGATAAAAATTCATCAATTGAAGACTTAATGAATATTCTTGATAGTGTTTCTCCTGTAGGTGGAGCAAGACCTAAAATGCTTGTGCAGTATGATAAGAGTAGCAAAAAAATTAGGAGAAACACAAAAAAGTTAGAAAAAGGATGTATAAGAGCAATCATTAAATTTGATGAAGTTTATGAAGGTGTTGGAAGTATTGGGCTTACAAAGTTAGAATTTATTATGATGAGTATGGCAAAAGAAGTGGGAATTAAAACAGCAAAATTTGAACTAATCCAAGAAAATTGTTTTCATCATCTACTAGTAGAGAGATTTGATAGAACTAAAAATGATGAAAAGATTCACATGTGTAGTGCGTCTGGTCTTTTACATATAGATATCTCTGTAGCACAAGTTACAACTTACGAGCATCTATTGATGTTAACAAAAAAAATGTGTAAAAGCCAAGAAGATATAGAAGAACTGTTTAAGAGAATGGTTTTAAATGTATTGATACTTAACCTTGATGATCATGCTAAAAATTTTGCATTTTTGATGGATAAGTCTGGAAAGTGGACTTTATCTCCTGCATACGATATTACTTTTTCAAAAGATTTGGCAAAGCAGCATATTACAACCATTTGTGGTAAGGCTTTAGATATTACTAGGATTGATGTTTTAAAAATTGCAACTTCACACTCTATTAAATCTGCAGTTGCAAATAAAATTATTGATGAGAGTATTAAAGTTGCTACAACTTTTAAAGAACGAGCAGAGGCTTTAGGGCTTGAAGATTGTGATATAAAAAAGTATAAGAATGATATAGATAGTCAAATTGAGCTTTTATCTTAATGTAAATCAGATTGTCAATCATTCATCTCTGAACAAAGTCGTTTAATTGTGAGTGTATTACAAGATTTACACTTAAAATTTTAAGATGATTTTTTTATCAAAATTACAAGGTATTTTTTAAATCTATCATTCATAATTCAGTGTATTTTATTTATGCATCAATCTTCTGCCTGTTATCGTTTTAGATTTATTTTTTGGAATTGAACTCTCTGAATAAATAAGACCTAATTAATAAAAATATTGCAATTTGACATATTTTAAGATATAAAAAATAATTATTGTATAATACAAAAAATATAGCAGGAAATTAGAATATATGCATCAATTAAATAGAACACAAATTAATTTTAATGAGTATCCATTTTATAAAATAGATGCTGACTTATATCAGAATGTATATGAAAATATTAAAACAGATTACATAGATAATAAAAATCTAAATTGGGTAGAAAAAGAATTAGAAAATCAAAAATCAAAAATAAGACTAGCCACAATGTTCTCTGGAATTGGAGCAGTTGAGTTTGCTTTAAAAAGATTAAATTTAAATAGTGAAATTATTTTTGCTTGTGATAATGATAAATTTGTTAAAGAAAGTTATTTTGCAAATTATAACATATCTAATGAAAATTGGTATGATGATGTGATGAATATAAAAGGAAAAAAATATAAGAATACAATAGATTTATTAGTTGGAGGTAGTCCCTGTCAATCTTTTTCTATGGTTGGAAAAAGAAAAGGTTTTAATGATACAAGAGGAACACTTTTTTATGAATTTGCAAGAGTGGTTAAAGAAAGTCAACCAAAAATTTTTATATATGAAAATGTAAAAGGACTTATAAATCATGATAAGGGTAATACCTTTGAAACAATAAAAGCAACTTTTGATGAACTTGGATATAAATATTATTATAAATTATTAAATGCAAAAGACTATGGAATGGCTCAACATAGAGAACGAATTTTTGTAATTGGTTTTAAAGATAAATCAATTAATTTTGAATTCCCTGAAAGTATTCCTTTGAAGCATAAAATGCAAGATTTTTTAGAGGACTATATTGACAGCAAATATTATTTAAAAGAAAAAGGTGTTAAATTTGTTACAAGTTCTAAAAATAGAAAAAAACGATATACCCAAATAAATGGAGATATAGCAATTTGTCAAAAAGCAAATCAACAGTTTAATTGGCATGGTGATTTTATTTATGAAAATAAGAATAAACAAGAATTTAATGAATTTATATTTAATATCAATGAAGTTGAAGAAAAATATTATTTATCTGAAAAAGTAACTAAATATGTATTATCAACAGGAACTAAAAATTTTAAAACAACTATAAAAACTGATTTAGAAGTAGCAAGACCATTATTACAAACGATGCATAAAATGCATCGTGCAGGTGTTGATAATTATGTTACTCATAACAAAGGAAGAATTAGAAAATTAACTCCAAAAGAGTGTTTACGATTAATGGGGTTTGGAGATGGATTTAAACAAGTAGTAAGTGATACTCAAATGTATAGACAAGCTGGAAATAGTATTGTAGTTGATGTTTTAATTGCATTATTAAAACAAATGGATATTAGCAAATTTGGAATTACTAATGAAAATCAATCTTTTAAATAAACTGTTTACCGTTATAGATACTAAAGAAAAAATAACAATTGCTGATTCATTTGTTGTCAGACAAAATAAAATTGGCGCTGGTAATGGAGAAGCAAAACTTTATGTTGGAAACGACAATGATGATACAAGAAGCTTTTTTGGTAATAATGGTTTTAGTGTTAAATGTTTTTTAATGAAAAAGGACTTATTAAATTATTTAGATGAAACAAAGATTGAATACTTAAAACCAGAACAGCCCTATATCAATAGTAACATACTCCCAAGATTATGGAAAGAAAGAAAAAGTAAAATTGATTTATTACCTGAAAAAATAGAATTCAAAATTATTGAACAAACACAGATATCTGGATCAAGGATTTATGTTAAATCATCAGATACTGCATATAAAATAATTAGACAATTATCATTACCAAATATTACTTTTATCTCAGTAGTGAAATTATTAAATGAATATAATAATTTGGAATATTACTTTAGACTTTTTGCTGATTATTTTGGTAATGTTGTACATCCGTATATACTGAAAGAAGAGGAAAAAGAATTAGAAGCGATTGAGAATATAGAAGAAAAGAAATTAAAGACTAGAGCAAGAATAGGACAAGGAAAATATAGAGAAGAGTTGTTAAGACAATGTCCTTTCTGCCCAATTACTATGGTTTCAGATGATAGATTATTAATTGCTAGTCATATTAAACCATGGGCAAAATCAAATGAAATTGAAAAAATAGACCCTTATAATGGATTTATGTTAACACCTACATTTGATTATTTATTTGACAAGGGTTTTATGTCATTTACAAATGATAAAAAAACGATATTATCTCCATTTTTATCAAAAATGACTTATTCAAAAATTGGTATTTCTGATAACAAAAATTTTCCGTTCTTGCCAGTAGAAGGAAGAGAAGAATATTTAGAATATCATAGAAATAAAATACTTAAAAGATAAAGCTCTGTGCAACTGTCATTCAGTTAGGCGTTAGCGTATTGATATACATGAGAAAGTTGAATAAAAGCTCAATCATTCATCTCTGAATAAAGCCGTTTAATCGTGAGAGCTATACGATGAGAGGGTATATGCAAATAATCCTCATCAACTATGGAGATTTTGCCATTTTTTGAAGCGTTTGTTGGTAGTGTGTACCAGTTTTTAAGAGCTTTTTTTACATCTACATTGCCCTCGGTAGCGTGTGAGTGCAATATTATTATTTGATCTGGATTTATCGCTATTATATTTTCATAACTAAGTACTGGTTGAGCCATGTTTGTGCTAGTATATGCGTTGGTATTGCCACAAGCCAAAATAATATCTTCAAAAAATATATTGTGTCCAGCTATATAAGTGGCATTTCGTAAGTCTTCACGAAGACCATAGACTATCATAACTGAGTGTGGTTTTGTTGATTTTTTAGCATTTTGTATTGCTAGGTTTATATTTTGTATTAGTTTATTGTCGTTATTTGAGTTTAACTTTTTAGCAACTAAAGAGATTGATTTTTTGATACTTTCAATAGTTTTTAGATCCAATACTAATGTTTTAACATTAAATTTTTTAAGTTTTTCTAGTGTGTTTTGGCTATAGCTTTGTCCAATAACTAAAGTTGGAGATAATGCAAGAATTTTTTCTAAATGAGGATTTTCATATCCACCAATTATAGGCAGGTTTTGCGCTTGTTTAGGATAAAGAGAATAGCTGCTAGTTCCAACTACCTCATTGCCTTTTTCAAGAGCAAAAACTATCTCTGTTATAGATGGGCTAAGAGAGACTATTCTCTCACTAGCCGATAGGTTGAGTATAAAAAAAAGAGTTATTAAAAAAGTTTTTATGCTCATGTTACCCTCTAATATGAAACATTTAAACCAAGGTATAAACTACGCCCAGCTGTAGCATACCCATCAACTACCTGGTAGTATTTGTCAAAAATATTATCTACTTTACCATACACTTGGAAGTTTTCATTTATATCATAGTTGGTTACAAAATTAACAACGCTGTATTTTCCAGTTTGTTGACCTTGTTTGTCAGCTTTATTGTATCTTTCTCCAACATATTCACCATTAATTCCAAGATATAGTTCATCTATTGGATAGTACTCAATATTAAATTTTAGAGTTTCTTTAACTCTTCTAGCTAACTCTTTATTATTTTTATCTTTTGCGCTAAGTAAGCAATAATTTAGTGATAATGAAATTTCATCTAAAATATTTTGAGAATATTCAAATTCAAAACCTTTAAATATACTTTTCCCATCAAGATTTTTGTATATTGCAGGATTTCCTCCCCAACCATCAGGATCATACCACTCTATTAAATCATCAATTAAATTGTAAAAATATGTAGCTTTAAAATTTTTATAACCAATTGTAATATCAGAACTTTTTACATTTTCTGGATTTAATTTATCATTCGTAGCACCCCAAGGATTTAGTTCTTGTACAATATTTGGAACATTATAGGCAAGCCCAACATTAGAAGTTAAAAATATATCTTCATTTATATTATATTTTATACCTAGTTTACCAGTTGCTTTAGAATCAAAATTATCATAATCATCATATCTGATGCTTTGGGTTAAAATAATATTGCCAAATGTATTTGAGTTTGTTAGATAGATATAATTGTCTTTATTTTCTTTTTCTTTTTTGGAACTGTCTGTTAAGATGTAATTAACTTCATCACTACTGCTTCCAAGTCCAAATATTATAAAGTCTTTTATATTGTATTTTATATTATCACTTAATTCTATATTGTCATGTTCTCCATTAAATATTTTTACATATTCAGAACCCCACTGTGCAACAGTACCAATCTCATCTCTTGAAAATTCACTTCTTTGTGCTTTAAGTGTAATGTTATGATTTTTATATGTTTGCAAATACGAGATATTATAAAGTCTATTTGATATATCACTTTGCATAGTAGTATCATCAGGATTATTAAAACTATCATACTCTTTTAAAGCATCTATAGTTGTAACATTCATAGTGATTTTTGCATCATCAGTTATGTTATATCTAGCTTTTAAGTTCATGGTTAAATTTGAATAAGCATCATCTTCATATTTTTCAACATCTTCACCTTTTGGAGCGCTAACACTAAACCCATCACTTGTGATTTTATTTGCACTAAGTTTAATATCAAACTTTTTTCTTTTGTGTGAAATAGAAGCTCCGAATTTTTTAGTATTAAAACTCCCATATTCAATATTAGCACTCAAGTTAGTTCCGTTTTTTGCTTTTTTAGTGATAATATTTATTACACCAGCACTAGCATCAGCACCCCAAATTCCACTTTGAGCACCTTTAATGACCTCTATCCTTTGAATATCTTTAATCATTAAATGCCCAATATTTGCACCACTTGTACTTGATGGGTTTTGATATCTAATTCCATCTATCAATACTAGTGTTCTATTGTTTGAAGCACCTCTAAGAAAAATAGAGGTAGTGCTTCCAAGACCACCATTATTAGTGTAGTTAATTCCAGCTACACTATTTAACGCTTCTGTAACAGTTGTATAGCGTTTTTGTTCAATCTCTTTTGCAGTTATGATGTTGATATTTGAAGTCACATCTTTTATAGACTGTGTTGTTTTTGTTGCACTAATAACTGTAATTTGTTCTAACTCAATTTCTCCAGCAACCAATATGCTTGAGAGAAGCAATGATAATATTATTTTCTTTTTCATATTTTTTTCCTAATTTTATTTTTTAGTTGTTTTGTTTTGTTTTGAAAAAATTAAGAAGAGGGAGGTGAAGCTATTTTTATAGTTAGTGGTTTCTCATCAAGTGTACAAACGCTGACACTAAGTTTTGAAACCTTTAGTAAAGATATATAAGCTTGAATTGCTGCTAATGAGAAATAATATTTACCAAATCCTTTAGGAGTCATTTTATCTAGGCCTTCACTTTTTATATATATATTTCAAATATTATCTTATAGGTACTTAAAAACCTATATGTTATACTAAGTTTTAGTTATAATTTTATTATATTAAAGTATATTAATGGGGTAGTAATGCTAGAACTATTTAAACAAGAGAAAAGTTTTTTAACAAGAGCAAAAGAGAAAAATTCTTTAAAGTATTTAATCCGCTTTGATGCTATTGGTGCATATATTGAAGTTTGTGATAATAAACTAAAGCTTATAAAAGATATAGATTATCGTGTATATAATGGCTTAGACCGTGAGATATTACAGTACTTAGAATTTTCATACGAAGATGAATTTTTTAATGTAAATTGGGAAAGTGATACTGCTAATCTTTATCTATATAAACATCCAAGATTATTTGAGCTATTAAAACAAAACGGTAAATTTTTTGTGGTATCTGGTAATGAGATAACTTTTAGCGATGAAATCTCAACTATTAAGTTAGAGATAATAGATGCCTCTCCTCAGTATGAAACAACTTTAAGGGTAAATTCTCAAAGTGCATTTAGGTTTATAACTCCAAACTATGTCTTACTTAAAGACAAAGTTGTAGAAGTTCAAAATATTGGTGAAAATTTTAATAAACTTATGGACTTTAACACAAACATTCAAGAGGAGAAAATAGAAGAGTTTTTAACCATACTTTTTACCCATTTTGAAAATATAGAGATAAGCTATATGGATTATGAAACAGAGTTTAAAGATGAAAAACGACTTATAAAGCCAGCTGTTATTTTTGAAAAAATCACAGCTGATAATGAACTAATACTTAGAACATCAGCTACAGTAGGTAAACTCTCTCCAGAATTTTTTAATGATTTTAATATCTCTAAAATTGTTCTTATAAATGAGCTTGAGAGAACTATATCAATATATGAGTGTGATTTTAGTGATGTTTTTGAAATTTACGGCACTATATATTCAAAACTTAACTCACTTAAAAGGCTTATGAAAAGTTCTGGTTTTAGTGAAGAAGATGGACTTTTTATAATTGGGGAAGAATTATCTCGTGAGTTTATTTTAAAAAATTTACAAACTATCATAACAAAAGCAGAACTTTTTGGAAGTGAAAAATTAAAATCTTACAAATACAATACAACTTCTCCAACTTTAAATGTTTCATTTAAAGATAAGATAGATTTTCTTGATAGTGGAGATGTTAGTGTAAGTATTGGCGATGAAGAATTTGGGGTTTTTGATATGATAAACCTTTATAAAAAACACTCATATATCCCACTTAGTAATGGTGAGAAATCCATAATAGATAAATCATATATCTCTAAACTAGAGAGGATTTTTAAAAAAGATGGAAAAAAGATAAAAGTTTCATTTTTTGATTTACCTGAAATAGAAGATTTGATTTATCAAAAAGAGCAAAAAGTATTTAAAAATTCAAAGAAATTTTATGAGGGTTTTAACTCCCTTAAATCGTCTAAATCAAGGATGCCAAAGTTAAGTGATGTAGTTATGAGGGATTATCAAAAAGATGGTGTAAGATGGTTGAAATATCTTTATGACAATAGTTTTGGTGGTTGTTTAGCAGATGATATGGGTCTTGGTAAGACACTTCAAGCGATTGCTTTGCTTTCATATATATACCCAAAAAATAAAAAGCCATCCCTTATAGTAATGCCCAAGAGTTTGTTGTCAAACTGGCAAAATGAATTAAAAAAGTTTAATGCAAATCTATCGTTTTATCTTTATTATACAAATACTAGGGATATAAGTGAGTTTAAAAATCATAATATTATTTTAACTACATACGCATTAGTAAGAAATGATATAGAGAAGTTAAAAGATGAGAGTTTTGATACCATCATTTTAGATGAATCTCAAAATATAAAAAATGTAGATTCAAAAATATCCAAAGCCGTTATGCTCTTAAATGCTAAACATAAATTTGCACTAAGTGGTACACCAATAGAGAACTCACTATTTGAGCTATATTCACTTTTTAGGTTTATAAATGCTGGTTTATTCTCAACTCTAAACGATTTTAAAAAAGATTATGCCGTGCCGATTCAAGGTGATGCGAATGAGGATGTTGCAAAAATATTAAAAGCTAAAATATCACCTTTTTTGCTTAGACGCTTAAAACAAGATGTATTAAAAGATCTGCCTAAAAAACAAGAACAAGTTGTTTATATAGATATGGATGAGGCCCACAAAAAGTTTTATAACCAAAAAAGAGATTATTACAAACAAGTATTGGATCAACAAGTATCTATGAATGGCTTAGATAAATCAAAATTTATGATATTACAAGCTTTTAATGATTTACGACAAATCGCATCTGCCCCTGAGTTAAAGAGTGAATATAGAGTTGCATCATCTAAGATAGAGGTGTTTTTTGAGATGTTAGAAGATATAGTTCTAAACAATCATAAAGTTTTGATTTTTGCAAATTATTTAGGTTCACTTGATTTGATTTCTCAAAAAGCGAATGAGATGGGTTATGAGCATCTACTAATGACAGGAAGTACTAGAAATCGTCAAGAGTTAGTAGACAAGTTTCAAAACGACAAAAGTATAAAGCTATTTTTAATGACACTAAAAGTTGGTGGAGTTGGGCTTAATTTAACTGAGGCTGATTATGTATTTATCTTTGATCCTTGGTGGAATAAATCGGCTGAAAATCAAGCAGTTGACAGAGCGCACAGGATGGGACAACAAAATACTGTTTTTTCATATAAGTTAATAACCAAAGGGACTATAGAGGAGAAAATATTAGAACTTCAGTCTCAAAAGCAAGATATGACAGATATGATAATTAGTGGTGATGAGGGTGGGCTTAAAGAGCTTAGCAGTGCAGATTTAGAATTTATATTAGGATAAAAAGATGAAATTTTTAGTGATGAGTACAAAACAACTTAGTAGTATTTTAAACGATATTTCGTATAAGGATTTGCAAAAATTTACTAAATATATAAATGATGTAGCACCAGGTAGGATAGTTATATCAAAATTAAGCAGTACTAAAAAAACGGCATTAGTTAGTTATCTTACTTCACTTTTAATGGAAGAAAAAAATGTCGTAAATATATATAAAAAATTATCATCAGATGAGGTGTCTTCTTATCTATATAAAACACTTATTTGGGATGGGGCGTTAGAGACAGATGAGGTACAAAATAGGTTTAAATATAGTTTTAAAACAGAATCATCTACTAGATATGGAGTTACTGAGACATCCCAAGATGATAATTTAGTGTTTGTAACTAGATTAACTAGAGAGAATAATGGTTATTATTACGAAGATGAGATAGATAAGCTAGTTATTAAAAATGATATGAAGGCACTTTTAAAATTTTTGTATGAAGTGCCAGAAGATTTTGATTTAGTAGCAGTTGATAAACCACTAGAGAGTGAATTTACCTACTCAAATGAAAATGAAATATTTAGTTTTATAAACACAATATCTCAGATGTTAAAAAGTAATTTGGTTGAATTTGGAAAAACAAATGAAAAACCATTAGCAAAAACTATAAACATATTAAAAGCATCATCAGGAATAAATGAATTTTATAGTGAGAAAAAACTAGATACATTCGCTACAGATATGTTAACTAGAAGTTTTTCATATTATTTCTGGGCTTCTAAAAAGTTCAAAGATAAAGAGTTAGATAGTTTAAAAGAGTTTGTATTAGAAAAATTTCAAGATAAATACTACTTTTTTATAACGAGAATTTTAGCATCACATCTTAAAAAAATAAGGTACGATCATCATTATCTAAAAGAGTATCCAATGTTTGAAGTTATATCTGGGATAATTTCAGAGATGCCAAAAAATTCTTGGGTAGGTATTGAAAATATAAAAAAGTATTGTACCTACAGAGAGTATAAATTTCATTTAGAGGGTAAGTATAAAACAGATCAGTATCAACTAGAGTGTGAAGTTAATGGGGAAGTTTTTAATATCTATGGGGATGAATATTACAGTGTTATATTTTTTGAGCCTATAATTAAAGGGTTGTTTTTTTACTTAGGTGCATTAGGTTTAGTTGAACTTAAATACAACAAGCCTATTTCTCCGTATAATTTTAGTGCAAAATCAAAACCATACATATCTTCATGGGATGGATTGAATTATGTAAAATTAACTAAACTCGGAGAGTATGTATTTGGATTTATAGATTCTTATGAGCAAAAAGATATAGTAAAAAATACTACAAAACTAAAATTTGATGAATATAAGCCAATTATTAGTGTTGATAAACAAGATACTATCATGCAAGCGAAATTAGAACCATATACAGAAAAATATGATGAAGATAGATATATACTAAGTCACTCAAAAATTTTTAGAGATTGTAAAAACAAAAAATCGTTAGAACTTAAAATAGATTCTTTTTATAAACAAGTAGAGATAAATCCACCAAAAGTCTTTACAGAATTTTTTGAAGAGATAAAAATAAACTCAAATCTTTTAAAAAAAGATTTAAAACAAGTAGTAATTGAGCTTCAAGACAACAAAAAACTTTTAAATCTTTTTATGAAAAATAAAAAACTCCAAGAGTTAATCATAAAAGCACAGGGATATAGGATAATAGTCTTAAAGGATAACATCTCAAAACTAACGAAAATTGTAAAAGACAATGGCTTTTTTGTTGAATTTTAGGGGTTATTTTAATAATATATTTTTAGGTTCAATTGATTATTTCTAAGCTATTATACACAAAGGTTTTTTTATGAAATTATCACACCTAAAACAAATTATTACTTATCTGCAAAAATTTAAAAAAATCTCAGCAATCTATAGAGTTAGTGACACCATACTTAAAATAGCATTTGGCAAAAATGATGAAATGTATTTTAATATGATGCGTTCTAACTCTTCAATATTTAGATGTGAATCATACGCAAGAAGTAAAGTTTATAATGCCCCTTTTGATGTAGTTTTAGCAAAAAGATTTAACCGTTCAAATATTTTAAATATAGAGCTTTTAAAC
The DNA here is from genome assembly GCA_027066935.1 of Sulfurimonas sp. GTDB lineage: Bacteria > Campylobacterota > Campylobacteria > Campylobacterales > Sulfurimonadaceae > Sulfurimonas. The sequence goes on from JAMOMX010000103.1 coordinate 14,747, forward strand.
GATGACAAAATAGTACGATTTAAAACTTCAGTAGCTTCAGCTTATAAAGAAGAGATCACATACTTGCAGTTTGAATTTACTGGTAAATATACAAACATAATAATTTTAGATGAGCAAAATATAGTGCTTGAAGCCCTTAGGCATGTTGACTTGTATTCATCATTTAGAGAAATTAGAGTAGGACAAGAGCTTTTAGATGTACCAAATGCTCCTTTTGTTGCAAAAGAATATCCACTTGAAGATGTGGAAGAGTTTTTATATATGGTTTATGAAAAAGAGACATCTCATAAATTGGACTCATTAAAAAAACAAAAAATCTCTTTGATAAATAAAAAACTTTCAAAATTAAATAAACTTTACAAAAATCTTGATGATGAGAAAAAACTTCAAGATGAGATACGAAAATCACAACATTATGGAAATTTAGTTTTGGCATCTTTACATAAGATAAAACCTTATGTAAAAGTTTTAGAGCTTGAAGATTATGACGGTTCTATTATA
>JAMOMX010000104.1 GCA_027066935.1 Sulfurimonas sp.
TTAAAATTCATCGGGTTGAAGATGGTTTTATTCGTTCACTAGGACTTGGATCGGATAAAACAAAGCCTCTATCTTTAGTAATAGATAATGATAGCATTTATTTTAATCCAAAAAAACAATCAAAACTAGAAAATATTATCTTTGAGAAACATGGAAAATATAGTGAAGAAGAGTTAAAGCAATCTGAAGAATTGATTCTAAAGATTATTAACAATAAAATTACTAAATATAATTTTATTGAATATGATAAAAAAATAAATATAGAGATTGATAAAACAAAAAAAGTAATTCTTGTGATCGGTCAAGTTGAAGATGATATGTCAATAAAACTGGGCTATGAAGGTAAGGTTGATAATCTTAAGTTATTAGAGGTTGCCGATAAAGAAAATCCTAATTGTAATATAATTTTTAAGCCTCATCCAGATATCTTTAAAGGAAATCGTAAAAATACAACATCTATAGAAGAGTATAAAACGATAGCTAAAATTGCACCAGAGAATATGACTTTACATGATTTAATTGACTTAAGTGATCACATATATACAATTACATCACTTGCAGGTTTTGAAGCTTTATTAAAAGGAAAAATAGTCACTTGTTTAGGTGCTCCATTTTATTCGAATTGGGGTTTGACAGATGATAGGCAAATTGTTAAACGAAGAAGAAATTATCAATTATCAATTCATGAGTTGTTTTATATGGCTTTTGTAGTTTACCCACAATATTTAAAAAGTGATCTCGAGCATACTATAGATGAGATAGTATATGATATTTCATACTTGAAACAAGTATTGTATAAAATTAATTATCAGATGTTTGATAAAGCTTTAGAATTTACAACAGAGTTTATATGTAGAAATGATAGCTGTAGTTTTATTTCTCTTAAGGATCAACTAAATACTATAGAGTATTTATTACTTTCAGCTATAAAATTTGGTAAAAGACTTCAAATGTCAAAAATAATTCCTATTTTGTTAAGAAAAGTAAGAGACAATAATACAGAAGAAAATATTATAAAGCTATTTTCTATCTTATATATGAATAGAGATTATGACTTTATTTTAAATAATACAGATCTTTTTTTATCAATTTCTTTCTCTAAGCAGTTAAAGCTTTTAAACATATTGAACTCCAGACCTAAAAGACCAGATACCAACTTTTCTTATCGGTATAATTTAATAAAAGAAATCAAGAGTAATATTATCAATACAATAGAACTTCAAGTAAATGATAATGAAATTAGTGAGTACCAATATTTGGCTACTAAGCTTCAGATATTTATTTATGAAAAAGATGTAGAAAATATTTTGAAAACCTACAAGTTACTTGAAAAGTATAAAAAAGTTGATATGTTAACAGAACTAATGAAATTTTTATACAATCATTCAAGTATGAAAAAATCAGATATTAATGGTTACTTGACAACTTTCTTAGGTTCAAAGAGAACGGATAGTTTTAAGTATGAAATTACAAGAAACTATATAAAAAATAATCGATATATTGAAGCCTTAAAAATATTAAGAACTACTTCTATGTCAATGAGAAAATTAAAATTGAAAGAAGAGATATATTTGCATACCTATCAATATGATTGTGTAATTGAAACTTATCATGAAATAATAGAAATGTTAAGGAAGACGAATAATAGTCAAGTAGCAATACGAAGAGAGGAGGAAAAGTGTAAGACGGCTCAGTTTTTAAAAAGATCATCAGAAATATTAGATAGTGTACCTCAACCAAAATTTCCTTCTGGTTTATGGATATATACTAATTATGGAGAATATGAAGCGATTGCAATGACAATTCCTATTGCAGTAGAAGCTAAAAAACTTGGGTTTTCGGTGATTAGTATTTCTAGTGGCACTTTAAAAACGGAGACCACAAGTAATGTAAAGATAAATTATTTAAATGGACTGATTTCTAAAGATAGAGAATCTTTAAAAGGGGAAAAAAGACTATACAATGAGCATAACTTAAGAAATAAGTGGATTATTGACTGGAAAAAAAGATATGTTGGTGTAGATGGTATTAACTATTACCAAGGTATATATGAACAGCTTTCTATGCAGTTTAGAAGAGCAACGATCGACATAATTGATTATAGTACATCTCAAATGTTTACAAAGTATCTTAAAGATTGTGATGCAGCACACTCAGCTTGTTTAGAAATAGAGAAGTTTGCCATTGAATACAATATTCCTGTTAGGCTAGTGTCTGCAACAGCACATGGTGCTCCCTATTCAGTTTACCGGCGTTTTGCAGCTGAAAGAGGCTATAAAAATAATATACATTTTATGGCAGTGAATATATCTTATGAAACATATTATAGTAATTTAGCTGAAAAAACTGCTTCAACAATAGCATTTGAAGATGTTACATATTACCATGATACATTAAGACAACCACTACTTGCATCTAAAGACAATTTTTTACGTTGGTATAACAAAAATATGGATAATCAAGAGATTTTAAATAGTGTGGAGAAGCATTTATCTAGAGATAGAGTTGTTCATTCAGTAGATAATAAAAAGTATTTAAAAGTTATTGAAAGTTATAAGAAAAATAATAAAAAAGTTTTTTGTATGTTTGGGAAAGTTCTTGCAGACTTAGCTGTTCCTTATGATGGAGGCCCCGCACATGAAGATATGGTAGATTATATTAAGCATACTGTTGAAATATTTACAAGTTTGAATAAGGATGACTTGTTATTGATTAAACCTCATCCTCATGAAGAGAGAAGTGAAATTGCCAAGGATTTAACAGAACGAATGAGAGACTTTATACCAGAAAGATTACCTAAAAATATTGTTTTTTTAGAAAATAGTGCTTTTAGTCTCTTTGAACTTGTCGATAAAATTGATATAGGACTTTTATGGAATGGTACGGCTGCTATGGAACTTGGAGCAAAAAATAAGAAAGTTATTATGTGTAGCCACTTTGCAAAATTTGATTATCCTATCAAGTTTGATTATCCAAAAAGTAGATCTAATTATGAAGATATGTTAATGGGAAAATGCGATATTGTACTTCACTCAGATATCGCAGTAAAGTCTAAAATGTTATTACATTATATGTCTACAGATGAAATTGCTATACCATTTAGATACTCTCATAGAAGATCAACGAATGATCCAATAGGAGGTGTTCACTGGATTGAAGAAGAGGTAGTCAACTATTTGGAAAATGGTGATAAGTATATGGAGTTATGTGCAAAAAAATTATTAAAAAAATACCCAAAAAGGAATCCCAATGTTTAACGATAAAACCATACTAATTACAGGTGGAACAGGTAGTTTTGGAAAAAAATACACTGAAATCATTTTATCTAAATATAAACCAAAAAAAGTCATTATCTTTAGTCGAGATGAATTGAAA
>JAMOMX010000105.1 GCA_027066935.1 Sulfurimonas sp.
CCCTAAAAAAACCAACTTTACATTATTGTCTACTTGATCTATATTTTCAATTAACCGTTTTAGCTTTGTGATTTCACCATGAATATCACCAATTACAAATGTCATGTTAAGCATCTCCTTTCATTACGCTACCAATATACCAGCTATCTCAAGTTCAAATTGATCTAAAGATACTTTTGGAGTCTCTTGATATGCAGTAGTATCAACATCTAAATTATCCATATCCTCTTGACTTATATCTACTGACAATTCAATATAGGTATCTTTTTCATGATCAATAAGTTCTTTGGTAAATTGCTTGAGATATATACGAGCTTTATCTGTATCATTTATTGGTCGCTCTGCAAAAATATTTTTTATAAATATTCTACCACTAAACTTTACTTTGATGTAACCGCTATGTTCTGAAGAGTTAATAAGAAGAGCAAGAACTCTTGTTCCTTTCGCAATAAAAACTCTAATTTTTGAATCTTTCTTAATACAAAGAAAATTTCTACTGATTATTGAACTCTCACGCTTAACAAACTCATATGATCGTGTCACAGTGTACTCTATGGAATCTAAAAGCTTTAGATGAGTTAGATCGTAACCATGCTCTTTTTGAACTGTTATGTCTATTTTTTTTTCTACACATAAAGAACCTTGCGCTAGCTTTGTTAATAATATATGTGATATAGACTTTGCAAAACTAGATGCATAGTGTGTGTTATCTCTATAGAGTAGCTGTTCAAAGTCAATAGAACTATACCCGCTGTTTTTTATGATGTTATAAATATCAAAAAGACAACCATTTTCTGATCGTAGTGCGATGTCATGGTATATTTTTGTAATAGCACATGTACCGCTCTCTAGTTTTTCTATATTGTCCAGCGGTGACATAGTTATAAATACAATAACAGATTGATGTTTTTTGGCTTCACAGATCAACTCATAAAGAACCGATCTCAATAGTGTATAACTGTAACATTTAGAATAATCAAAATATATGTCATTAAGAGTATATTCAAATATAACTACGTCATACTTCTCAAACAAATTCTTCTCTTTAGCAAGAAATAGTCCATACAAGCTTGATATACCACCTAAACCATAGTTGTCAACATTAATATTGAGACATTGCGCTGCAAGAGATTTAAAAGATGGTGCCCAACCATCTAGCATGATACTATTAGAGCCACCCAATATGGCAATGCTATCTACGCCTTTAGGGTTTTTAAATATATTTCTCAATACAGATAAAGTTTTTACATGTAATTGATCAATCTCATCACTAAATATAGTATATTTTTCTGTCTTTTCATATAAATAGAGTAACTCTAAATCATTGTCTTCTTGCTTTAGAAGCTCTTCCCAATATTTTATTGCTTCATCTTCTTTTGCATCTTCTAATAAAAAAACAATGACTCGTGACATAAGGCGAGAATCATTATTTTTTAAGCACAACCTCTTCTTACAAATCTTGATCATCTCATGAGCATTAGTGAATTCAGACTCTCTATCAATATATAGATAAAAGTCTACATTATTTTTGAACGATAGACTCAACCCCTCTCTATACCTCTTCTCTTCTTGCTTATACTTCTTTTCTTCTATGTCAAGTGCTAGCAGATAGGTTGTAGCCTTCTGGTGACTTTTATCATTTTTAATGATTTGACAAAATATATTTCTAGCAGATTTAAATTCTCTTAACTTCATATATGTTATACCGAGATTTAACAACCCTTCATTATTGTCTGGATCTATACAAAGTGCCTTTTGTGCCATCTCTAACGATGCTTTAAAGCAATTCATCTTTTGATAAACAAAGCAAAGCTTATTGTAATGATCTATACATAAAGGGTCCATATTGATAAGCAATCTAAGATATTTTACGGCATCTTTATAATCTAATAATTTTATATTTATATTTGCTAAGATTGTATAGAGTTTATCTCTATTTTGCGACTTTTCAACACCTTCTTTTAAAGCCTTTTTTGCCTCATCTAATCTATCAAGTTTAATAAGCATATTGTACTGTCCAATATAATTTGAAGACTCTTCTGGATTGATTAATGATAACTTTTTATATATACTCAAACCCAATCGATAGTCTTCAATACCAAGACAGTAATTTATCTCTTCTAACATAAAAGAGTCTTCTGTAAATATATTTTTGGAATTTTGAAGTTCAAGTTTCATTATCTCATATTTTTTTGAACGAAATAAGATATCTATGAGTATTTTATAATGCAGTATTTCTCTTGAAGAGGTTTTTATTAAATCTCTAGCTAATTCTAGCGCAAGACCATAATCATGCTCTTTCTTTAATACACCTATTGCTCTTTTTAAAAGAGTAGTATTTTTAGGAAATTTTTGAATTCCTAGCAATAGTACTGTTTTGGCTTTTGTATTTTCTCTACTTTCTAATAATATATTTGCATACTCTAAATAAGGTCTTAGTTCATTCAAAGAGCCTATATAGTCTTTAAATAGAGTCTCATATTTTTGTAATGCTATATCTTTTTTATCACACATAAAAGCTATATGAGCATAAAGCTTTAAGTATGTCAGCTGATTTGACTCTTTTGTATCGAGTGCCTTAATGCACTCAAGAGCTTGAGTATATCTCTTATCTTTTATATACTCTTGTATCTTCTTAAGCACTATTTTTATCTATATATATATTTAGTCTTTGGTAATAATCCATCGGCTTTTCAACAATACGCAATAGTTTACAATTGGAAAGATATATATCTTGATATTTTTTATTTATACTAATAGTTGATCTAGCATTTAGTTTTTCTTTAATATAAGCTACTGTTTCTATAATATCTATCTTCTCTCCATAAGCAATATTAAAAATTTCAAATTTTTTATTAAAAGCATAGGAGGTTAAAAGCTTAGAAAACATATCTAGCATATCATCAATATGCAATGTCTCCCAATATCCTAAATTTGAGGTATCTATAGTAACTTCTTCATTTTGTTTCATTTTTTGAATAACGTTATAGATAAGCCCATTTTTTCTATTGCCACCATATATACCAGGAATACGTATTATGACTGAGTTGAAATTATAGTATTTTACTAGATCTTCTGCATAAACTTTAGATAAACCATATGCATGTAAAGGTGCTAACTCAGCAGACTCCATAACGGGTGAAATATTTGTATCTGCATAAACAGTCATCGAACTAAAGTAGATAACTTTTATATCTTTATTTATATTTTGTAAAACAGTTAGTAAATTATTGAGACCTGTTAGATTGGTGCTAAAGGGCTCACTATTAAAGTTAATATCTCTTTCGTATGAAATAGTGGCAGATAGTATAATGCAGGTACCAATATCTATTTTTTGGCAATATTCTTGAATTTGTTTCTTATCATT
>JAMOMX010000106.1 GCA_027066935.1 Sulfurimonas sp.
TCCTCTTTTTTATCGGTTTGGATATAGATATCTATATCCCCACCTTTTTGAGCCATATCAGCACGAGAACCAAATATCATCACCTTGGAACTATCAAAAATCTCTCGTGCAAGTTGTTTGATGGTATATTGTTGTTGCTCTTTTAATCTAATCATCATAAGTTCATGATACACAATTTCAACTTATCTCGGTTTAAAACCATGGGACGGTAGAAGTTTTACTAAGACCATAAGTGTCAAATTTCCCTTTGATTTCAGTATCTTGAAACTCCCCAAAGCTTATAAACAATCTATATCTTTGATTATTAGAGCTACTAATAAGATCAACAAAAGGGTTATCTAATCCTCCTTGCAACATCTTTATTTTATATTTTTTTATATCTTCTTCTTTTATCCCTCCTTTTCCCTCTTCTGCTCTTTTTATAAGTCTTCTTAGTTTTGATTGAGACATTGTTTGTTGCACTCTTGATATAACTCTATATTTAACTTTTTGAGGAATAATTGTAATCTTAGAGACATGGTAGTTTTTTGGATATTTTTTTATCCATTCCTCACTTTGTAATTTTTCCAAAGATTCTTTATCTCCATGGATACGAAAAACATCACCAAGTTTTAATCTATATTTAGGAAAACTAACACCAATTACTTTTAAATTTAAGTCAAATATACGCTTATGAAACTCTAAATAAAGCTGATTGAGTAAAATATTTTCTCTTAACTCTTTTTTTGGAAAAAGTTCTATATCTATATAATAATTCATAATTTATCACACCTCTCTTGTATCAATATTTGTAACATATGCCAAACCTTTTTTACCTAAATAAAAACTAGAAACACCTGCATTTTCTATCATTTGTTTTAGCTCTTTAGCCTCATCTCTCGAAATATTAAGTGTAATAACTAACTGACCATTAGATTTGGTTAATGGATAGGGTGTTCCTGTTGTCTTATTGTAATTACCTGCCAATTTATTTAAAAAATCACGTATTCCATTAAATGAGCGTTTTGAAAATCCCTGTATTTGTACCTCTCCACTCTTTTTTAAACAATAATTGACATCTAAATTATTTTCTCTCATTCTCTCCACTTGCAAATATAGAGCAGCTGCATATAAACTAATTGGAAAGATTTTTTCCTTTTTATAATAATAAACTTGATCAGGAAATTTTTCAGATAACATATCTATTATTTTTATTAACCTAGTATCAAATAGGTTTCTATCTTCTGAATTTAAAATCTTTTGAATTTCTTCTTCTAATCTAGTTATATCTTTTTTCATTTTTTCATTTGCTGAGACCAATAATTTCTCTTGTTTTTCAGAAGGAGAGTCTAAATCTTTAAACTCTTGTTCTTTCTTAGAATAACGCTCTTTTAAATTTACAATTTTTTTCTCTATAATAACTGCATCTTTTGCTAAAATAAAAGTATCTATTTTTTGAAGCTCTTCTACTCTTTTTAATAAACTATCAGGATTACTATCTCCATTATTTTTATTCATATCAATAGAAAGAATAAAATCCAATAATTCATCTACTGTCAAATAAAGAATTGACCATAAAATCGGTGCTGTATCTGAAAAGAAAAGTTTTTCATCCTCTTTAATAACACCTAAATAACTTCCCTGAGGAGGTCTCTTTTCACTTTTATTTACAATAAAAATATTTTCATTCCAAGACTCTTTATCTTTTATTTGAAAATCAATAAGTTTCTCTTTGTCTTTAAAATAATAATCTTCACTATCCCTTACTTGATAAAGCTTTCGTTGGTCTCCTATAAGTCGTGACAAAACACCTAAAACAGTACTTTTTGTAATCTCTTTTTTATCTATTTCTTTATTTTTTGAAGTTGCTTTAAATACCCTTTTATTATTTCTATCAATAGGCTTGTCATCTTGACCATGTAAAAAAGAGTTCTGCCATATAGAATCAAACTCTATAACAATTTTCATGCTAAACTCCTACAAAATAGTGTGCATATTTCTTATCATTTTTTAAAGAGTTAATTGTTCCATTATCTTTTATTCTCATCATATCTTTTGCTGTACTACCATCATTGTAATCTAACTCGATACTGTCAACATACATATAGCCTTTTGCTTGTCGTATGGTTAAATTTTCTAATAAATCAAGTGTCTCTTTTACTAAAATATCCACGGCTTCATCATTGAATAAAATTCCTGCCTCTCCGATATCATAAATAGAACCATTACGGACATAATTTTCATGGTAAATAGCTTCTGCTTTATCTGTCTCTCCAAGCTCATTCAGAAAATCTGTCATTTTTTTAGCTAATGCTTTTCTATCTTTTTCAGAGCTATAAGTTATAGCTTGTCGTGAAAATTTATTGTCCAAAGAGATAAACTGTAACTGTTCTATACTTATCGATCCATAGGCATTATAAAGTGTTTCCCCAAATGTAGTTTTTGAAAAGAGTGAAGTGTTATCTTTCTTTCCTGCCTTTGTCATCTGTTCAAAATTTCCTGTGGGTTTTTCTGAAATATCTACAAAATCTTCTAAAAGAAGTGCTGATGTTCTTTTATTTTCAGTATGAGGTATTACATATCCTCTTACTAAGCCTAGCACAGAACATAATAATCTATCTAAATTTTCAATAATCTCTTTGGATTGTAAATCTAAAAATGAACTTTCTCTAAACAAATGGTGACGAATACAATTTTGACTAATATACAAAGGTGTTTTTTCAAAATCTATATCATTAGCATATTTATATTTTGGTTTTCCATCATCCCAATAGCCATCTATATTGGTATAACCTCTAAGTTTTGGCATTGTATGGTTTTCATAAGGTTTATTTTTTCCATCTTCAAATGGATTAAATTTTGCAGAACCATTCCAATTTACCACACCATGACCTTTTGCCACTATTTTAAAATCTACACTTCTTATTCCTGTAATTTTTTTACTTTTCATTTTCAATTCCTTTTTTTATTAACTGTTGTAATGAGATTATTCCTATAGGTTGATTAAGACCTATAGCATAATATCTAGCATATTTATGAGGTAATGAGTTTACTTTTTTCAAATCTTCCAAAGTATAACTCAAATAAACTGGTGTATTTGGATCTCTTGCTTCATTGAGTAATTGGGCATCTTTGTATGATTTTTTAGCATCTTTAATATTGTGATGTTTTTTTACCATAAAAGACAATAGATTTTTTTCAGAATCTCCATATCCTTCTATCAGCTCTTTTTCAACCGTGATACTATCTTCTATATCATCATAACCTGAGTTCGACAACCTTCAAACCAACAAAAGCCCTTTAGAGTCGGTATTTGCAGTATCATTTAAGATATAAGAGTTAAGTAAATCCCTATCATTTTGAGAAAAATTAATAGAAGGCTTCTTT
>JAMOMX010000107.1 GCA_027066935.1 Sulfurimonas sp.
AGGATATTTTCCCCTCATCATCGAAACTTGTAAATCTTCAACTTCTTTTGAGTAACTAGATGGCATAGGCGAATAAACATCCTTATACTTCTCTTGCATCTGTTCCATACGACCAAGTGGTTTTGCTGAGGAAACATCACTATATGCAGAAACAGCTGTCGTTTTAGCGACTTTGCTTGGTGCATATATTTGAGTTGTATTTGAAATAGAACTTATCATGATGACTCCAAATTTTATAATTATGAAAGATAAAGCAATGAATGTTCCAAAAAAATTATTAATTAAATAATTGATATTTTTTTTGATTTTTATGAAGCAAAATATATTTTATTTAAAAAAAGTTGTGGTCTTCCATAAGTTGTTTTGAATTTGCAAAATGGTTTAATTCCATAATGACTTTCTTTTTGATAATCGAATGAATTGCAAAATGGTTAAGATGTTAGATGTTTTTTTGCTAAAAACTAATGTAAAAAAATTGAATTTCAACTATTGAAAACATTTTGATATAATAATGCCAAAAGAGAGAGAGTAAGATAATCTATGAAATATCTGTTTGAGTGGGATTTTAAAAAAGCTAAAACTAATATTTTAAAACATAAAATTAGCTTTGAAGATGCAACTGAAGTCTTTAAAGATAAAAATATGATTTCAATTTTTGACCAAAAACATAGCGATGATGAAGAGAGATGGATAACTATAGGACTAGATGAAAAAACTAGAACTCTAGTCGTTATTCATACTTATGCATCAATGAACGACAACAGTATAAAAATTAGAATAATAAGTGCTAGAAAAGCAACAATAGAAGAGCAAAAAATGTATTGGGAGAATTAAGAAAATGAAAAAAGAGTATGATTTTTCAAATGGTATAAGAGGGAAATTTTATAGAGAAGATGCTGAGTTTCAACTACCAATTTATCTTGAACCTGAAATTGAAAGTTTTTTTAAAAAATTAGCACATGAACAAAAAACCAATCTAAATCAAATTGTAAATAAATTACTGTTAAAAGATAAAGAGTTTATTGAGATGGTAAACTCAAAAGGTTAACAAAACAGCCAAGTTAAGCAAAAAACTTGGATTTAAATCCGAAGTGCAATTTTTAAGGTTAAAGCTAGGCACCTTTTTTTTAATATTTGTTGATATATGAGATATAAGAGCTTAAGCTCTTATATCAATGGAATCGAAAATTTTATATTTACTAAAAATATTTACAGTAAGTTGGGCTTGTTCTTTATACTCTATTGCAGGTTTTACAAACATATCATAGCTATTACTATCACGAATAAAACTAGAATTTAGTCTATTAAATTTACTATCAACAATATCTTGATTATTGATAATAAAGTTTACATAATCTAGCTTTTTTTGAGAAAAATTCAACATCTCTTCTTGATTATTGCTATAATTATTAGTATTAAGTTCCATATCAAATCCATACTCTCTTAAATCAATTCTTGTATTATAATTTACAGAGTTGTTATCATATTGAATAGTTATTGGTTATCACCTGACCCCATTGTTTTTCTTCAATTTCAAAAGCTTCATGTCTTTTTAAAAATACCAAAACGGTTTTAAAATCGTATGGTTAGTAGATTAGTATTTTATACTCTTTTATTTTCTTAATTTAGAGAAGATATAATCGTTTTTCTCTTGTTGCAAATGGCAATCAAAACACATTTTATTGACATCATTTACAAGCCTTTTATCTTTAGAATTTCCTGCAAATGCTTCATAGCCCCAACCTTTTGTTTTTGCATACTTTTTCTCATCTTTGTGCATCACTGCTACATAATTTCTACTAGTTTCATATATGGTATGATTTACATCCTCATACTTTAAATAATCAAGTACTATGATAGAACCATCTTCAAACTCTTTATTTTTATACCCTTTATATGCTTTATCATTTGCATAAATATGATGAATACCTACAAATATCTCTGCTTGTGGATGTTCTGGTTTTATGACTAAAGTTTTGATATGTTTGTACTCTTTGTAGCCATCAGGGTATGGTACATAATCTTGTGCCAAAAGTTGACTAGCTAAAGCAAATGCTAAAATCGAAACGGTTAATTCTTTCATCTTTCTACTCCTACTGTTTTTAAGATGATAGAAGTATAACTACTTTAAAAACCTTTGTCATTCACTTAGATTCATTTCTCCTAAGTTTACTCAAAGTTTGAGGAGCTATACCTAGATACGAGGCGACATGATAGGATTTTACTTTATCAAAGATAGTTGGATACTCTCTTAAAAGCCTATCATATCTCTGTTGTGCATCTTCGCTCATCAAAGAGATAACTCGTTTATATGTTGAGGCAAACCAAGTATCATGTATCATTGTACGACCTAAATGTTGCCATTTTTTATCTATATCAAATATCTCATCCATATCAGCAATACTGATAATTTCAAACTCTGCATCTTCAAGTATCTCAAAGCTCACAAGTGAGCCTTCATTTTCATAATAACTCACACTATCATCCATAAAAAGATTGATATTGCTTTTGCTTTCATCATTAAAGTAGAGTTGCCATGTAAAATCTTTTCCACTGCTATCTATGAAATATGACCTTGCTAAACCACTTTTGATATACCAAATATCACTACAGATATCTCCTGCATGATGGACTATATCACCTTTTTTGGCAGATTTTGGTTTGAATTTTGAGCTTATGTAGTTCCAAGTTTTATCATCTATATCGATTAGTTTTCCTAACTCTCTTTTTAGGTTTTGCACGGTTTTTCCTCTTGTTTTAAACTTCTTAATTGAGTTGTTTTTCTAGTGATTTCTCTCTAAAGGCAAACCAAAACCAACGCTATCAGTGTTGCTAATAGGTATCCAACAATATTGCATATTCAGCCTTTTGCTCTCCAATACTATAAAAACAATAACGACAATAGTAACAGCAAGTATATCCAAACCACTTGTTCCTGCAATATCATTTGCAAAAAGTTGTCCAAAAAATAGATGAAAATCTAAGCCATGTTCCAAAAGCCAAGGAAAAAATAGAGAGTATGGAAGAAGTATCCCCAAAATAGCTAGCAGTAGGTAAATATTGTTGTTTGATATTAGAGTGCAAGCACTTGTTGTCTTTTGCTAACTGCCTGAAATTATCTTTTTGACATCATCTAAACCAAGTGCATTTCCACCTACTCCCCAATTTCCACTTTTAATTTCATTTATTACTACCCAAGTGACACCTCGAAGTTTTTCACTTGTTACCTCAGTTACAACATCTGTTACTTTTTGAATTAAATCTTTAGATTGTTTAGATGTTAATTCATCTTCAAAAACTTTTATTTCAACGAATGGCATATTGTTCTCCTTGTTTGTCATTTCTTGTCTTAAG
>JAMOMX010000108.1 GCA_027066935.1 Sulfurimonas sp.
TAAATCTGCTCTCGTCGTCCAAAAAATATATCTTCATGTTCTAATTCAAATGAGTTCAATCCTCTAAAAGGACTCCCTTTAAACCATCTAGTCTCTTCACCTATCATCTTTTTTAGATAAGTTTTCATAAGTTCTTCAAGATGAGTTTCAAGCCTATTTTCAAACTCTTGTAACTCTTCAAACTGATGAAAAGCAGCTTTAAATGACCCATCATCATGAACAAACCAATACTTCATAAAATCATCTAAAACAACTTTTTCTTGACTTTTTTTATCATACTCTTCTTTATCACCTACAACACCAAAAATATCACTATTTTTTTTATAAACTATAACTTCTGGTTTACCACATGATTTGTAGTGGCTCATAGCATCTTCAAACTCCCACTCTGTACCAGTTACAGGTTGTTTGCCTGATATCTTGCCTTTGTACTCCAAGCTTAAATTTGTCCCAAGCCTTGACCATAGTATCACCACTACTATATCCGCGGTTGAGGGATCTTCTATCTGTCCTTGAAAATGATCGCTAGCTGAGAGAGGTTTATCTTTCCAAAATATCCCCTCTATCTCTAAATGCTCTTTGTATCTTCTATTTAGTCTATTTAAAACCGTCATAGCTATGGATCTCTCTTGTTCTACATCTGAGGGGGATGATATGAAGACTTTAATCTTTTTCATGAGATGTTCCTTTGCTTTTGTAATTATATATAAATATATTCAATATATTTAATTTTATTACTATTTTTTTGGATTATTTGGATTTATATGTATTTTGGCATATTTTTTTCTTAAATATTTACAAAGTTAAATAGTTTTTCCAAAAAATCCAAATTTCAAATGTCATAATTTTCAGTGAAAAATAGGCTATTTATGAAATTATTTTAACAAAAAATATTATTTCATAAATTATTTATATTATTTTTAAAAAGGAGGTGTTATATCAATAACAAAAATCAGCCAAGAGGTGCTCTAAGCAGTAATTTAAATCAAAAAAAGGAAAAAATTATGAAACTATATAAAGCATTATTTGCCACAGTGGCATTTTTACAAATATTTGCATTTGCAAGTGACGATATTAATATTGAACTTTTAACGGTAGGAACAAGTATAAACGGTAGTGTATCACAAGGGGAAGCAAAGATATATCAAGTCTTGGGTGCATCTAAAATCAGACTTTACAATCTCTCTAATGATATCGATATGATTACAGCAACAGAAAATGGTAACTATTGTTATCCTGCTAAAAGTGGTACTACCGATGAAATTTGTGAAGTTAATCCTTCGGATACAGTCTATATTGAAGTTTATGGATATCAAGGTGGTAGTTTTTCACTTATAGCAGAGGGGAAAGTATCTCCACGAGAGAATAATGACTCGATTTTATTAAACGAAAATGATAGTGTATCAAAAGGAGAATGGAAATATTACATGGGAAGAGGAGCATCTTTAGCTAAACTTTATAATCTTAGTAGTGATCTTGATATGTATGTCAAATCAGGTAGTAAACCAAGTTTCAATAGCTATGATTGTCGTCCTTTCAAAACTGGTACTACAGATGAAATTTGCAATCAGATTAACCCTGAGAATGAAGTGTATATTGGCATATATGGATACACAAGTGGTAACTTTTCACTTCTTGTAACTGGAAAAGGTTCAACTAGTGACAATGTTACAAGAGAAGATATTTCTAGAAAAAACAAAGTACTTATTGCTAAGGATGGACAAGCTGGTATTTGTGAAAATATTAATACTAAAGAGAGGTTTATTCAAAGTGGTTTTATAAACCCAATCTTTTTGGAAGAGCCAACCAATGATGTCACTTGTGCAACTTATAACAAAATTGATGGATTAGAGTGTGCTATATTTGATGCTCAAAACAGAGGTGATGTCTCTTGTGCCATAGGGTATGATAGTTATCAAGCAAAAACTAGATCTAGAAATATAAATAATAACGATATGTTAAATTCTGTCGAAAATATTATTTACGATTTAGGTTTATAAAAATGGGAATCTATCATTACTTATGATAGATCTCTTTACTAATATTTCTAATAAATTAAATTATTTATACGGTTTTGATATATGGAGGAATTAAAAAAATATATTTGGAGTCAGCTTTGAGGTGCGTAAAAGCAGTAAAATTTAAAATCATTTTAGGAGAAAAAAATGAAAAAGGTTAAAATTTTAGGGATGAGTTTGGTGGTTGCTTCTGTATTGGGAGTGGGATTGACAGGCTGTGGTGGAGGAAGTGGTGGAGGAAGTGGTGGTTTAGCAGAAGCTAACATCAAAAATGGAAAAGAAGTTGCAGACAAATCTGCTACAAAACAAAAACAAGGAAAAACTTCTAGATCAAATGATAATGATACCTCTAACATAAATCCTTTATTATTAAATGGAAAGATATCAACAAAAATGGTAGAGTATTTTAAAAATAAAGATTTAAATGAATACTCTTTAAATGAAGCTATCAATGAGAATGAAACTTGTTTAAATGGTGGAACCTATAGCTTGGACGCTACCTTTTATGAAGTCTCTAGCACTTTAGCTGGTACTTTAACTTTTAACGATTGTAATGAGGGAGGTGAAATTACTGATGGTAAAACATATATAACAATGTCAGATATTGAGATGATTACTGAGGAGGAGATTAAATTTAAAGATGCATCTATGAAATTTTTATCTAATTATACAATCACTACAAACAGTGATGAGGCTACAATCCACAAAGACAGTAGTATGGACATAAGTTACATTTCCTATCCTAGTCAATACAAAATAATAATAACTGCACAATATACAGATGGAAAAGGTACTTATAAAATAGAAAATGGTGTCTATCATTATACAGAAAATAGCTATACCAACGAGGTGTATCAAACTGAAGGAAAAACATATTTAAATGATGGTTCATATGTTGAATATGATGAGGATTATGATATGTCAAAAACCCCGCTTGTATTTGAAAAAGGTAGTGATATACCATTTGAAGGAGAGAGTAGATGCAATATGGCTGGTGATGCAAAACTTAAAATTAAAGTTGAAGGTAAAAATAACCCTGTTGTTTCTATAGATAAAGATGGTGATGGGAATTTTGAAAGAACTGAAGATAATGAAAAAGGTGATGAAACTACTCCACCTAAGCCAACTGAATTTGAAAAAAAAATGTCTCAAAAAAAATATGTTGAAATTATAAGAAATACACAACCTAGTATTTGTAGTCTCACTCCACGACACCTAAACAATAATTTTCTCAAAGGAACTCCTCAACAGTCTAAGCAACAATGAGAACTCCTTTTTCTTTATTGTGGAATTGACTAATACGTTTTTTAGCCACTCTAAACCATA
>JAMOMX010000109.1 GCA_027066935.1 Sulfurimonas sp.
TTCAGTTGATTGCAATTGAATAATTTTATTTGTCATTTTAACCTCTTTATATCTTCTTCTAGCTCTTTTAAACTATCATATTTTTGAAGTTGTTTTTTCTGCTCTTTATATTTTAGATACGCTTGTTCACTTTTCTCTTTTGCCTTTTCATGGCTTATCTTTCCAGCATGATTTAAAAGTTCTCTACCATTTAGAGATATAATCATATCAAGTCTAGTAATCCAATCTTTCATATACATCGGTGTTTGTTGTATCGCCATAGTCTCAGCAAATGCAAGATACTGTTCTACTAAAAGACCTAAGAGTTTTATCTCATCTTCATTGAGATAATTTTTAGCGATACTTATATCTTCTTTTGTGATATTTTTACTTGCCTTATCAAACGAACTCATACCTAAAAGAGGTTTAGTTATATCTACTCTACTATGTACAAGTTCGGCAGCTGTAGCAGATGAGATAGCCCATAAAAGTTTGTTTTGAACCAGTTTAAAAAATGCTATGGTTTTTTCATCTTTAGAGTCATAGTCTATACTTGTCATGTATATATCTTTGATTTTTTGATAAAAAAACTTCTCAGAGAGTCGTATATCACGAAGTCGTTTTTGAAGTTCATCAAAATAACCCATAGAGTTACCATCTTTAAATCTATCATCATCGAGTATAAAACCTTTAGTTATATACTCTTTAAGTCTATCTTTTGCCCAGATTCTAAACTTTGTACCAGTAGATGAACGAACTCTAAAACCTATGGCTATAATCATATCAAGGTTATAAAAATCTATATCTCTAGCTACTTCTCTATCTCCCTCAACTTGAACTGTTCGGTAATTCCGAACAGTTGAAGATATCTCTAGCTCACCCTCTTCAAATATAGCTGTTATATGTTCACTTATAGTTGATTTTGCCTTACCAAACACTTTACAGATTTGAGCTTGAGAGAGCCATAAGGTTTCATCTTCAAATCGTACATCTACTTTTATGTTTCCGTTGTTGGTTTGGTAGATTAGGATATTTGAGTTATTTGTCATAACATACTTCTCTCATTTTTAAATTTCAAAAAGCTTATTTTTTTATGTTGAATATTTTTATCTTTATGGGAATAATAAGCCTGATAAAATTCAAAATCATCTATCTTATTCTCTTTAGATTTTTGCCTTATAATATCTATAATTCTAATTTTATCTTCCATAGGTGTTTTTATACCAAATATTAAACCTTTTAGACTATTAAAATTATATTTTAACACTCTATGCTCTTTTTCTGTATTATCATCAAGTATGCTACTTAAAATTAATCGATACTCATTTTCATATTTCCAATCTGTTGTTTTATTTAAAATATTTTTATAAAATTTATTCCAATGTTTATCTTTCCATTCATCAATATTCTCAAAAAGCTTATTATATATATCACTTAAATAACCATTTTCATCTTCGTACCAAGTGGATTTTAGTTGTCCAATGGGTAAGCTACTAATAGATTCAAAAAAATTAGTTTCTATAAAATCATCTTTGTAATTAATCTCATGAAACTTATGATTTTTATCACCAAAAATTACTCCTTGACTTCCACAACCTATTTTCCCATGTAGATTGATATTGTTATCATCAGAATTAAAAATTAAACATATTCCTTTATGACTATCTGCATAATTCCCCCAAACAGATGAATTATTACACTCTGTCATAAAACAAGCGGTATACCATTTGGGATAGATTAATTTTTCTAAACTATTTATATATTTATTTATAAAGTCAATAAGTATAAAATTTTTATTAGGCGATTTTATAAATAAATTACTATTAATATTTCCTATAAATAACATATCATCTTGCATAGATTTTCGCATAAAGAATATATCATCAATCTTATCTTTATGTTCTTTTGTTTCAATCATCTTTTCTACTAAATCTATAGTTTTTATTGTTCCTTCTAATATTTTATAATCTTGTAGGTAAACTGTTTCTCTCTTTGGTATAAAGTTCTGTTCTTCATAATTTTTATGAAGAACTTCAAGAGCGATATAATGAACTGTTCTAAAATATAAGTTTAATTCATCTCTTTTGATTGGTGTTGTTCGTGTAGATATTTTTTCAATAAATTCGCCACAAATTTGGAAAAACTCTTTCCATATCTTTTCAAATAATTCTTCATACATAGTAGTTGGAAAATTATCAAAACTTTGAAAGATAGGAATACTATTTTCATCAATAGTATCATGTTCTTCTCCAACTATAATCAAAGATTGATTTACATGTTCTAAACACATAAGATAGTGTTTAAATAGATTTTTCCATACTATCTTATCTCCAACAAAAACTAAATCATTAAATCCTTCCATAGGATCATTTAACTCTTCAGGTGATGCGAAATATATAGTTTGTTTTTCTAACTCTTCAAACTCTAATAATTTTTCTATACTTCTAAATCTATAAAGTAATTTTGACACTATTTTATATCCTCAATAGTTGCCATTTTTGAAAGTAAAATTTCCTTTAGTTGTAATAATTCATTATTTTCATTTACTAAGACTTTCATATGTTTAAATATTGATATTAATAAATTGTCAAATTTTTCAACAAGGCTATCTATTGGTTTTAAAACTGTCAAATTATTTAAAACACTTGTAGTCATACTAGGAACAGCAGAACCAACATCCAAATTATAAAAATCTATTTTATTCAAAATATGGAATAAATACTTAATAAAATACTTTTTACGACTTTTAGAGTAAAACATTGTATCAACAGACCAAAATGGATCATTGATATAAATGATATTGTTTAATGAGCCTTTTCTTGGAATTAATATTGATTCTTTATCGTAAAGTGCTTCATTAACATATTTCATAATACCACCAGAGCCATAAAGTGGTATTTCACCATTTTCAAGATGTTTATAATCTTTACCATATTTAATTTCAAGTAATTCTTCTAACTCAACTATTTCCCACCCAACAGGTATCTCCATATCCAACTCATCACAATAAACCATCTCCCCACCACTAGACTTATAAGGCTTACCACTTTCATCTGGAAATTCAAAATCCACAAACCACTCTTTATAGATAGCTTGTGCAGTCTCTTCTAGCTTTTGATTTAGTTGTTCGTTAAGTTGGATTCTTTTCTCGATAGTATGGTACTCTTTTACTATCTCTTTTTGTTTTTCTGGTGAAGGAATTGGAAGTTCTACTTCACACATTTCATCCCATCCAAAAGCTTCTCTTGTGCTTCCATGTGACATGTATCTGGCATATCTATCAAACTCTGTTCTTCTAAACCACATCATAAGATACTCAGGGAGTAACTCATCTTTGTCTATTACTTCAAATACTGTATAAG
>JAMOMX010000110.1 GCA_027066935.1 Sulfurimonas sp.
TTAACTGTAGAGAGTTATACTTATGACGCAAATGGCAACAGAGCAAGTGCTACCATAAACAACACAACCACAACAGCCTCTTACACACTAGATGACCAGTTAGAAGTATATGGCAACAACACCTACACCTACAATGATGACGGCTACCTAACACAAAAAACAACACCAGAAGGTACAACTTCATACTCTTATGGAACACTTGGAGAACTACTATCAGTAACTACTCCGACAAAAAACATTACTTATTTGCATGATGCTAACAACCAAAGAGTTGCGAAGCTAGTAGACGGCAACATAGTAGAAAAATATCTATGGGAGGATTTGATAACATTACTAGCTATTTATGATGCTAATGATAATCTGGTGCAGAGGTTTGAGTATGTAGATGGCAGAATGCCAATCTCTATGACAAGCAACAGCCAAAAGTACTATCTACATTATAACCAAGTTGGAACTCTAAAAGCAGTCTCTAATCAACAGCATCAAATTGTAAAACAGCTTACTTATGATACATATGGCAATATCCTAAATGATACAAATGCAAGCTTCAAAGTACCTTTCAGATTTGCAGGCGGACTATATGATGCAGACACCAAGCTAATAAGGTTTGGCTATAGAGATTACGATGCTCACACTGGCAAGTGGACTGCTAAAGATCCTATAGACTTTGGTGGAGAAGATACAAACCTTTATGGGTATGTACTAGGAGATCCTGTAAACTTGATTGATCCTACTGGAGAAATTTGGTGGCTTGCTGTTATGTGGATGTTAACATTTGGAGCGGGACTTTCTGATATTTGCAATGGGAAAGATCCGAGTCAAACAAGGCCTATGCAACAGCCTCAACACCACCAAAAAACAAAACCTACTAAGAAAAACCAAAAAAAGAAAAAACAATTTCCAAAAAAAGGTAGAAAATGGCCTTAGGCAATGAAGAGCAGTATAGACAAGCCTGTCTCTTGTGTGACAATAAAAATTACGACAAAGCATTTGAAATATTTTTAAGTTTAGCAAAAAATGATGATGTCGATGCACAAGATAGTGTGGCTTATCTGTACAATAATGGTCTTGGCGTAACAAAAGATAGCTCTCTTGCTGAGCATTGGTGGGATGAATCAATAAAGAGTGAAAATGAAAATGCTATGTATAATAAAGCTTGTCATTTGCTCGATCAAAACAATACAGATGAAGCAATTTCTTTGTTAGAGGAAGCATCTTTACATGATCAAGAAGATGCTTTGCATTTACTAGGGGGTTACTATTTTCATGGTATACATGTTGTAAAAGATCAAAAGAAAGCCATTTCCTATTTTCAAAAGGCGGCGATAATGAGTCATAGCGAAGCATTTGAAGATTTTATGTCTGCATTGTCTATAGTCTACAATCAATGGCAAGTGCGTGCAAAAATGATAAAATTTGTATTTTTATCTTTGCGCTACAAAATAAAAACTTTTTTAATCTCTCGTAGATAACAAAAGGACAAAAAAATGCAAGAAATAGCAGAAAAACAGAACAAGGCAGTCGAGCTTTATGATAATGAAAATTTTGAAGAAGCGTATGTTGCTTTTTTCTCTTTAGCAGAAAAAGGTGATGTTGATTCTCAAAAGACGATAGCCAATATGTTAATTCATGGAACAGGAACTGCTAAAGATGAAAAAAGTGGTTATGAGTGGTATTTAAGAGCTGCTGAACTTGGAGATGCTGAAGCGCAGTACTGGACGGCATTTAATGACTTTGAAAACAACAATACAGAGAAAGGTTTAAAATTCTTAAATCTTTCTATGGACAGTGGATATGCAGATGCTGCTTACTGGCTGGGGCGTGTATACCTATATGGATTTTACTCAGTAAAGATAGATGCTCCAAAGGCGCAAGAGTTTTTTAAAATAGCAATACGCAAAAGAGTCAATGGTGCCCAGCGGATGTTGTTTGAAGCAAAAGTTAAAGAGGTGGGGAGAATAAGAGCATTGATATATTGCTTTACAAATAGAAAAGTATTTATTTCAGATGTTGGAGTTCCAAAAATTTAATCAGAGGAGTGTTCAATTCCCCGACCTTCTAGGTCGTAATAAATATATTTATCAAGTGTTCAACAATGATAAATTCAATATCTGCTAATACCTCGTACCCTCTGGGTCGAGGTAGTTTATTTTTCAATGGAGGTCTTGATGGATTATGAAATAATTTATATTTTAGCAACAACAGCACTTATGCTTAATCTGATCGTATCTGTATATATTGCTAGGCGTGATGATTTGGATAAATTTCAGAAAATAGCTCAAATTGTAATCGTTTGGCTAATTCCCTATTTGAGTGCTATTGGAATCTGGCTATTTCATAGAAGCGGTGATAGTAGCTCCATTTTAAAAGGTAATACTAGCAGTAGTAAAAGTGACAACATTAGTGTAGGCAATTTTGGTGAATAAAAATTCAAGATTGCTATTGTCACTACGAAAACAAAATATACTGTTTTGTAAAATTTTATGCTATAATGCTTCTAACAGTACCTCTCAAGCCTCTTTGCAATGCTCACCCCAAGAGGTCGTTTAATGAAAACTTCACAAAAACAACCATTCAGAAAATCATTCTTTTCCATAGATGAGCAGATGCATATTGGCAGGAAGAATGGATTTGGAAAATATCATATATGGACTGGGCTATCGCCTGCCGGATTTGCTGGACTAGGCATTGGTTCTCAGTCCAATAATCCTTGTGAGTGTAAATAAACAATGAGATCTTTGGTGTTAAATAATTTAAAGAATTCAAAATATGCTAAAAAATTAGAATCTAATATTTTTACAATTAAAACAGAAAATTTTGATTATGATAACATATTAACAAATTTAATACAATCAAATAATTGTTATCTGAGCATTAACTCAACTGACTTAGAGAGTTTTTTTCATACTACAAATTATTCTGTGGAAAATAAATTATCCAATGAAATTATCTTTTTAAAGAAAGGTATAGATCTAGACGAACTTATAAATGATCTTCTCTATATTGGGGGCTGGCTATTGTTTGGAAGCAAGTATGATACAGATCAGATTAAGACAATCTTGAATGAATCAGATTTTCATTTTGAAGCTTATCCTTTGTCTAGTACGATTCTTGCAAATAGTATGAAAAAATACAAAATAGATTTTTTTATAGCTTCTTTTTGGGATGATTGTGAATGGACTATAGTGCTAGGTTTCAAAGGGGGAAACGGTATGAATGGAATGAATAATCTCACTATCAATTAATGCTAGAAAGGATAGAATGTATGAACTGTATTTTATGTAATGACAAATTGTCAAATAGATTATCCCTATCTGATTTTATTAAAATTAAAAC
>JAMOMX010000111.1 GCA_027066935.1 Sulfurimonas sp.
ACACCTGAACATATTCGTGAAAAACTAGTAGAATCAGCCAAAAAAACTAAAACTCATGGTTATTCAACAAGCAAAGGTATCCCTAAACTTTTAAAAGCTATAGCTGATTGGTATGAGCGTAGATATGATTGTATACTTGATCCCGAGACAGAGTGTGTAGCGACTATGGGTTCAAAAGAGGGTTATGCTCATCTTACTTATGCGATTACAAATCCAGGTGATGTAGCTGTTGTACCTGATCCAACTTACCCTATTCATGAGTTTTCTTTCATTCTTGCTGGAGGAAATGTTGTTAAATTTGGGATAGAGTTTGATGAAGATTATAAAGTTGATGAAGATAAATTTTTTGAGTCATTAGATAGGGTTTTTAAAGAGAGTTCCCCTAAGCCTAAATATGTACTTGTAAATTTTCCTCATAATCCATCAACGGCGACTGTAACTAAAGAGTTTTATGTTCGCCTTGTTGCGATGGCAAAGGAGAAAAGATTTTATATAATTTCAGATATTGCATATGGAGATATAACTTTTGGTGGTTATAAAACTCCATCAATTATGGAAGTTGAGGGTGCAAAAGATGTAGCAGTTGAATCTTTTACCCTCTCAAAATCATACAATATGGCTGGATGGCGTGTTGGTTTTTTTGTTGGTAACAAAAGATTAATCGGAGCATTACAAAAAATTAAGTCTTGGTTAGATTATGGAATGTTCACACCAATCCAAGTGGCAGCTACCGTTGCCCTAAATGGTGATCAGCAATGTGTGAAAGATATCA
This sequence comes from Sulfurimonas sp., assembly GCA_027066935.1. GTDB lineage: Bacteria > Campylobacterota > Campylobacteria > Campylobacterales > Sulfurimonadaceae > Sulfurimonas. The sequence goes on from JAMOMX010000111.1 coordinate 773, forward strand.
CTGATAAATATGATCATCGTCAAGATGTCTTAATAGAAGCGTTTGGGCGTGCAGGTTGGTATATTCGTAAAAATCAAGCTACTATGTTTTCATGGGCAAAGATTCCAGAATGTGCAGCACATCTTGGTTCATTAGAATTTTCAAAAAGACTTTTAGTTGAAGCTGAAGTTGCTGTAGCTCCTGGTATTGGTTTTGGTGCTTATGGTGAGGGATATGTTCGTATCGCTTTGATTGAAAATGATAACCGTATCCGTCAAGCAGCTAGAAATATAAAAGAGTTTTTAAAACAGTTTCAATAAAACTGTCATTCTGAACTTGATTCAGAATCTAACTGTAAAAAATAGATCTTGAATCAAATTCAGGATGACAAAAAAGAGGAAAAGTAAAATATGATTAAAGTTGGAATAATCGGTGTTGGAACTGTAGGAACAAGTGTAGCTCAAATATTAAAAGATAATGCTGATGTTATTTCGGCTCGTGCTGGTCAAGATATAGAGGTAAAAAGTGGTGTTGTAAAAAACCTAAATAAAGATAGAGGTTTAGACATAATCATAACTGATAATGTTGATGATGTTTTAAATGATAGCGAAATTGATATTGTAGTTGAGCTTATGGGTGGTGTTGAAGAGGCATTTGAAGTTGTAAAAAAAGCTTTAAAATCAGGAAAAGCAGTTGTTACTGCAAATAAAGCACTCTTAGCATACCATCGTTATGAACTCGCAATATTAGCTAAAGATATTGCATTTGAATATGAGGCAGCTGTTGCTGGAGGTATTCCTATTATTACTGCCCTTCGTGATGGTTTGTCAGCAAATCACATAGAATCTATAGTTGGAATTATGAATGGTACTTGTAACTACATGATGACTAAGATGGCGAATGAGGGAGTTGCATATGATGTTATACTTCAAGAAGCTCAAGATTTAGGTTATGCAGAAGCTGATCCAACTTTTGATGTTGGTGGATTTGATGCTGCACATAAATTGCTTATTTTAGCTTCTATCGCTTATGGAATTGATGCTAAACCTGAAGATATTTTAATCGAGGGTATCCAAGATGTAAGTAGTGAAGATGTAGCTTTTGCCAAAGAGTTTGGATATGTTATAAAACTATTAACTATTGCTAAAAAAGATGGAAATGAAGTTGAGCTTCGTGTCCATGCTTGTATGATTAGCCAAGATGAGATGATAGCAAAAATCGATGGTGTGATGAATGGTGTCTCTGTTGTTGGAGATAAAGTTGGAGAGACACTATACTATGGTGCTGGTGCTGGTGGTGATGCTACTGCTAGTGCAGTTGTTGCAAACATCATTGATATCGCTAGAAGTGGAAAGAGTACACCGATGTTAGGTTTTGATAAACCTATGGAGGGTAAACTAACACTTAAACCATCGGCTAATATAGAGTCAAAATATTATCTTCGTATAGCGGTAAGTGATAAAACTGGAGTATTAGCTAAAATAACTAAAATATTTGAAATTCATAATATCTCTGTTGAGACAATGCTACAAAAATCAACTTCAGACAGATCAGCAAATTTACTAATCTCTACACATATAGCAAAAGAGAGCAATATTCAAGATATGATAAGTGAACTAGAAAAATTAGACTTCGTAAATTCTAAACCAGTAATGATTAGGATTGTGTAGTTTAGAGAGTAAGTAGGTATTAACATGAGTCGTCAAAAAGGAGATTTTGCAGAAGCTAAAGCGTGTGAATTTCTTTATGATGATGGTTTCACAATATTAGAAAGAAATTTTTACTCCAGATTTGGAGAGATAGACATCATCGCAACTAAAGATGAAGTGTTGCACTTTGTTGAGGTAAAAAGTGGTGATGATTATGAAAAAGCTATCCAAAATATAACAAAATCTAAAATATCAAAACTTATAAAAACGGGTGATATTTATATGAAAAAAAATGGTTTTGATTGTGAGTATGAATATGATGCAATTATTGTTACATCAGAGAAAATTTGGTATATAGACAACATTACTATTTAGTAGACTTCTTGCACAGCCTTAAAAACTAGATTCCAAATTATCATACCCGACACGCTCGAAGTTCCGTCATTCTGAACTTGATTCAGAATCTAGGTTTTGCAAGAAGTCTAGTCTTTGTTTAATTCAACTTCATATAAAATAATGTTTTGGTACCCACTCCAATATTCCAAATTTTTAGTTAGTTGACTTTAACCGCTAAATATCTAAAGCAAAAAAAATCTAGACGGAAACAAAGCGTATAGATTTTTTGATGAAACGGCTTTTTGATTGGAAAAGTTTAGGCACTTTACAAACCAGTAATATCTACTATCTGTAAACCTGAATAACCATCAGCCACAAATGCTTTTGTTCCATCTGTTGAGAGAGTTACTCCATATGCAGCACTTGGGGTATTTACAGAACCTATGATAATAGGAGTTGTTGGGTCGCTTATAAGTACTTAATCAAAAAGAACACCAAAATAAGAACACTTATTGCTACTTCATTATTATGGCAAATAAATACATAAAAATAACAAAAGAAATAGAGTCAGATTTATATAAGTTTATTGAAAATTCA
>JAMOMX010000112.1 GCA_027066935.1 Sulfurimonas sp.
CGTCATTCTAAACTTGATTTGGAATCTTGTTTAGTGACTATATAAAGTTGTTCATGTTTTAAACGTTTTAGTATATCCATCACAGTTACAAAATCTTGAAAACGAGATTCTTTGTCACTTCTAAGAACAACGGTTTGCTCTTTTGTAAGCTTAGATAGTTTTTTTTCAAGCTCTTTAGCTGTTACTTTGATTTTTTCAAAAAACATCTCACCCTTAGCGTTTACATATACAGTTACCTCTTTTGTAATATTTTCCTTTTGTGTAGTTTCAGCTTTTGGAAGCTCAACAGGGATAACACCTTGTTTTATGAATGTAGCAGTTGTTAAAACCATTACAAGAAGAACAAGCATAATATCTATGAATGGGATAACATTTATAGAATCAAATCTTTTATAACTTTTTTTACACTTAGGCATGAGCTTTTAGCCCTCTTTCTTATCAGCTGCTACATCAAATAAAGTTAAAATTCTCTCAACTTTACGAAGCAATATTGTGTATGCTATAATCGCGGGTATCGCAACTACAAGACCCATTGCAGTTGCTTTTAGTGCAAGAGCAAGACCCACCATAATTTGTTTAGCATCAACAGCACCTGCATCACCCATAGAATAAAACGTAATCATAATACCAACAACGGTTCCGAGTAACCCAACATAAGGAGCATTTGTTCCAATTGCACTTATCACGCCAATGTTATTAGTCAGATCAATATCTAAAGTATCTCTATGCCCATAGTCTTCTATACGCACACTTTTATAAAACATCATTCTCTCAATAAAAAGCCATAAAGTTACAATGCTCATTAAAATTAGAGTTCCCATTACCCCATAATCTAGGGCTTGTTCTGCATATATTAAAAAATCATTTGATTCCATCTATATCCTTAAAGTTTAAAATTATTTTTGTTGTTTGTTTTGGGGTAGATTCTATTCTTAGTTTTATATTTTGTTTATCACAAAATCTTTTTACTAGATTTAAACCTATTCCAAACCCTTTCATATCTATATCGCTTTGATAGTATTTGTCAAAAACTTTTACTATTTCACTCTCATCCATACCAATTCCATAGTCTTGAATACTCATGATATGATCTTTCAAAACAATATCTATATTATTACTGTTTGGAGCATATTTTACACCATTATTAATAATATTGTCAATAACTTTGCCAAGTCCTGTTTTATCACTAACTATAATAGTAGATTCTAAATCTAGATTGAAATTTATATTTGGAAAGATGGCAGATAAAAATTCAACTCTTTGAATTATAAGCTCATTCAAATAGAACTCTTCATTTAAGTCTATTAAAGTTTGTGTTTTTATCATATAGTCAAGCTCATTATAACGTTGTTGCAACATCTCTGAGGCCATTTCAATTCTTTTAATTCTTTTTAAAACTTTTTCATCTTGTTGATTTTTTTTTAACATTCCAATATTTGTTTTAATTGTGCTTATTGGTAAATTTAATTCGTGTAAAGTTTCTTTTGAAAGATTTTGAATATTATAGAGATATTTTTTTAATGGCTCTATTGCTAGATTTGCCATAAAAATACCACATAATATAATTAGAGATAAAATTATTATTAATAATAGATATATATTTATAATATTTGAAAAATATGAAAATATACCAATAAGTCCAATTGTGGTAGAGATATAATATATTAATATAGTTAGAGAAAGATTATGAAACAAGCTTATACCCTATGGCTCTAACATTTTGTATTTTAATATCAGGGACTAGTTGTTTAATACGACTTATATAGACTCTAAGTGCGCCATCACTACCGCCATCACCTAAACTCCAAAGTTCATTAATAATAAGCTCCTTAGGTACAGTAGAATCTATATGGGACATCAATAAGCTTAAAAGTTTGTACTCTTTTACAGATAAATCAAGTTCTACATCATCGTACAATATTCTATGGTGAATTGTGTCTAAACAAAGTTTACCAACACAAGTTACTTTTTTATCATCAACTCTTTTTAGTAGAGCTTTTATTCGTAATAACAGTTCATCATTATCAAAAGGTTTTTTAATATAATCATCACACCCACTTGAAAAAGCGTTTAATAATTTACTTTTTTCTTTATGTGAGGTTAGAAAAATCGCAGGGGTGTTATCATCAGCTTCTCGTAATTCTTTTAAAAGTGTGATACCATCAATCAGCGGTACATTTATGTCAAGTAGATATAGATCAAACTTTTCTTTAAAGGTAAAATCAAGAGCACTTTGTCCATTTGGAGAATGAGTAACTTCATAATCTTCAAGTAAATCTATAAGAGTCTCACCAAAAAGTAGATCATCTTCAAGAAGCAAAATTTTATTCAACGTCTTGGATAGCCCAACTAATATTTTTGCCAGCATAAAGTGGAACTACATTTGAATAAGTATCAGGTATTTTAAATTCACGTTTTTCTAGTGTCACTTCTTTAAATTCTGGACAAATTCCATAGATATTTTGTGCATTATCACTTATAAATGATTGAAGATTGTTTAACTTGTCATATTTTTCAAAAATTTCACATAAAAGTTGAAGTGCTATTGGTGCTGTAAATACACCAGCAGCGCAACCACAACTCTCTTTTTTATCTTGAGGATGTGGTGCTGAATCTGAACCAAACATAACTTTTGGATGTGCTTTAAGTGCTACACTTAAAAGTGCATCCAAATCCTCTGGTCTTTTTGCAATGGGTTTACAAAAATTATGTGGCATCATCATACCACCAACTACATCATCAAGAGTTAGAAGTAGGTGATGAACAGTTATAGTGGCATAAAGGTTATCGAATTTATCTAACATATCCACAGCTGCTTTTGTAGTGATATGCTCCATAATGATTTTAAGTTTAGGAAACGAAGAAGCTAACAGTTCATATATACTCATAAATTCAGCTTCTCTATCCATCACAAAACCATCAGTCTCTCCATGTACGCAAAGTGGAATCTCAAGTTCGCTCATAGCCTCTAATGTGGGACGCATCTCTTCAACATCAAATGAACTTACACCACCCTCTGAGTTAGTAGTAATTCCAGCAGGATAAAGTTTAACAGCAGTGATTTCATCAACAACACTTTCTAAAAATGCTTTGTCATAATTTTTGTAAAACAGTGTCATATAAGGCTCGAAGTAATCATTTGGAACTGCTGCCATAATACGCTCTTTGTAAGCCTTAACATCTTCAAGTGTAGAAACGGGAGGGACTAGGTTTGGCATGATGATAGCTCCACTAAAACTGTAAGCACTAAGCGGTGCAATATTTTCAAGCATAACTCCATCACGAAGGTGTAGATGCATATCTAAAGGCATTAAAAGTGTATGAGTTTTCAT
>JAMOMX010000113.1 GCA_027066935.1 Sulfurimonas sp.
AGCGCCATATTTCATCCCTCCATCAAGTGAAGACTTACCTTTTAAACCTTTTTTTTAATTGTCTTTTTGAATATATTTCAAATAATATAGGAATTATAACAAGACTTAGTACCGCAGAAGAGACAACCCCTCCAATCATCGGTGCAGCAATACGCTGCATAACTTCACTTCCAACTCCAGTTATATACATAATTGGTGCAAGTCCAGCAAGTATTGCAAAAACTGTCATAAGTTTTGGTCTAACTCTTTGAACAGCGCCTTCATAAATCGCTTCATTTAAATGCTCTAGGTTATATTCACTTTTATATTTTTGCTTAGCTTCATCAACACTCTCTTGCAGATAAACTATCATTATAATAGCAGTCTCTGCGGCGACTCCAAGCAACGCTAAAAAACCAACTATTACAGCTATGCTCATAGAAAAACCTAATATATCTATATATATTAAGCCGCCAAGTAATGCAAATGGAAGTGTAAAAAACACTATTAATGTTGGTACCATTTTATGAAGTGCAAAATATATTAAAACCAATATACTAAGTAATACCGCAGGAATAATCCAAGCTATTTTCTCCATCGCTGATTCTAAATACTCAGATTGTCCAGCCCACTCTATATAATACCCACTCTCAAATTCAATCTCATCCATAAGAGCTTGAGCTTCTTCTTTGTAAGCTGTAGCACTAACACCCTCATTTGGTGTAATATATACAAAAGTTACAGGTGTTGCCATTTCAGATTTTATAACAGAGGCACTTTGTCTATAACTAACCTCAGCAAAAGTAGACAAAGGTACAAAACCTAATTTTGTTTTTATCTTAATATCTTTTATGGAATTAATAGAGCGACGCTCACCCTCATCTAAACGTAATGTAATTGGATAACGCTCTAAGCCCTTATACATTGTTGATACCTGCATCCCACCAATCGCTAAAGATGTATACTGTAGTAATGAATCTTTTTCTAATCCATAACGCTGAAGAGCTTCTTCATTTATATCGATATCTACATAATATCCTGCACTTGCTTGATCTGATATAACTGATAAAGTTTTGTCAAAAGCGCGAAGTTTTTCCTCTATTATCTTTCCATATTTTTGTAATCCATCAGCGTCTTGACCATATAGTTTTATACCAAGTGGTGTACGAATCCCAGATAAAAGCATATCTATTCGACCACGAATTGGGTATGTCCAAGAGTTAATGAGTCCTGGAACTTGCAAAGCATCTTCCATCTCTTGGCGAAGTTTTGAGTATGTCATACCCTCACGCCACTCACTTTGTGGTTTAAAAGTTATAATTGTCTCTAACATCCCTAATGGGGCAGGATCTGTTGCTGTATTTGCACGCCCACCTTTTCCAAAAACATTCTCAACCTCTGGAAACGATTTTATTATTTGATCTGTTTTTTGTGTTAAAGCTTTACTTTGGTCAATACTAATTCCATAAGGAGTTACAGGCATATACATAAAAGTTTGCTCATTTAACATTGGCATAAATTCCCATTTGAGACCTTTATATAATGGATACATATATGCTAAAGATGCTAAAATCAAAACTAGAACTATATATTTAAACTTTAATCCATACACAATAACTGGATGATAAACCCATATAAAAAATCTATTTAACGGGTTTTTGTTTTCAGGCAGTATTTTTCCTTTTACAAAAAATATCATCAAAACTGGAACTAGGGTTATACTTAAAATTGCTCCAGCTGCCATAGCAAATGTTTTTGTAAAAGCTAATGGTGTAAAAAGCAACCCCTCTTGCCCTGAGAGTGCAAAAATTGGTAAAAAAGATACAACAATCAAAGCTAAAGCAAAAAATATGGGGCGACCAACCAATTGAGAAGATTTTATAATAATATCTATCCGCTCTTGATTTGTTGGTATCCGCCCATTTTTAGCCTCAAATTTGTGTAGCATTTTATGGGCATTTTCAATCATAACTATACTTGCATCAACCATCGCACCAATTGCGATAGCAATTCCACCTAAACTCATAATATTTGAGCCTATCCCAAAGAGATACATCAATAAAAAGGTAGTACCTACCGTTAGAGGAAGGACAATTAAAATTATTAAAGATGAACGAAAGTGCATTAAAAACAGACCAATTATAATTACTACAATAATACTCTCTTCAATAAGAGTAGTAGTTAATGTATCAACAGCTTTTTCAATTAAAGATGAACGATCATATACAGTTATAACATCTACATCATCTACTTTTAGCTCTTTCATCTTTTTGTCTATACGTTTAATTGCTGAGTAAACATCCTCTCCATATCGAAGAAGCACTATCCCTCCAACAACTTCACCCTCACCATTTAAATCTGCAAAACCACGACGAGCAGCAGGGGTTAATTCAACTCGACCAATATCTCCAAGTGTTATAGCAACTCCACCTTTTTTTGTAACTACAAGTTTTCTAATATCTTCTATATTTTGTACATAACCTTTTGCTTGAACCATCCACTCAAAACCATTTTCAATTACTATACGCCCACCTGTATCATTATTGTTTGATTTTAAAACTTTTGCAACATCATTTATACTTAAATTATAACGTACTAAATTATCGTTGTTTACACTTACTTGATAGGTTGGAATAAACCCACCAACAGAAGCAACTTCACTAACACCATCTACACCCATAAGTGCATATTTATAATAATAATCTTGTAAAGTTCTAAGCTCAGCTAAATTTTTTGTTTTAGAAGTTAGAGCATACTCATAAACCCATCCAACACCTGATGCATCTGGTCCAAGTGAGACTTCCATAGAGGCTGGCAACTGAGATTGTATAGATGATAATTGCTCTAACACACGACTTCTAGCCCAATAAAGGTCAGTCCCCTCTTTAAAAATGATATATATTAAACCATTTTCGTAAGTAGAATATCCACGCACCGTATCAATGTTTGCAATCGCTAAAAACTGAGAAACAAGGGGATATGTACCCTGATCTTCAATTATTTCAGGTGATTGTCCCGCCCAGTTAGCATGCACTATAACTTGTGGCGGTGACAAATCTGGTAGTGCATCAAGTGGTGTGTTTTTTATTGAATAATATGAGCCCATCATTATAAACAGACTCATCATTAAAACAAGAAACTTATTTTTAATGCTTAATTCTATTAATTTTTCAATCATTTTTTTCTCTTTTCTCTAATTTTATATTCAATATAATGAGTTGATTTGTGCATCTGAATCCATCATAAACAGAGCATTATTTACCACTTCATCACCCTCTTTTAATCCCTCTACTATCATATATGTATTTGGATTTATACTTTTTACTTTTATCTCTTTAGGCTCATATTC
>JAMOMX010000114.1 GCA_027066935.1 Sulfurimonas sp.
CACAGGCTCTTGATGGGGTTCGTGAATTTCGTCGCATGAAAGATGTTGATATAGATAGATACAACTTCAGTACTATCTTTGTAGATCCCCCTCGTAGCGGAATGGATAGTACTACCTCTAAGTTTAGTGCTAGATATGATAACATACTATATATATCTTGCAACCCTGAGAGTTTAGTTCGTGATTTAGAAATTATTCATAAGACACATGATATAATCGAAATGGCACTTTTTGATCAGTTTCCATATACACATCATGTAGAGATGGGTGTAAAGCTAAAAAGGAGAGTTTAGTATGAGGTTTTTTTTAATTTTATTTTTATTAGTTTCATTTTTATATGCAGATGAAGGTGAAAGTGAAAGTGAAAAAAATAAATCAGAAACTAGTAATACGGCTGTATTAAAATATAAACAAGAAATTGAAAAATTACAAACTAACCTTGAAGAATACAAAAATCTAATAATAGCTAAAGACAAAGAGATAAAAAAACTTAAAAATTTAAAAACTTCAAATAAACAAGAAACCACAAAGCAACAAAAAATTATCCCTCCAAATAAATTTCCAGATTTAATTTTAAAAGAAGAATATAACAAATACGAAATAACAGAGATAAAGCCAGCTACATATCGCTTAATATCTCACGCCAAAATTTATAATAAAGTAAATGGAAAAGAGATTGAGTATTGGGAAAAAGGGACAACTTTTACTACAAACATTAAAGCAACAATGCCAAAAAAAGATTCATGGTTTAAAATAACTGGTTTTTTTATAAATAAAATATGGGTAAAATCACAATCCAGTTTATGGATAAACACTAAGTATATAAAAAAAAGATAACATAGCTTTAAAATAAACTATATTATAAATAAAAAGAGAGAATTATTATGAATACTTGGTTAGAAATTTTAAAAAACAATAATTATATAGGTGCTAAACAATATATAAAAAAAGGTGCTGATCTAAATGATGAAAGTGATATTGGTGAGTCTGTACTTGCATACGCACTTAGGTATCGATGTGATGAAGAGTTGATAAAACTCTTAATAGAGTTTGGTGCTGATATATATGACTTTGATAATGAGGGTGTAAGTATATTTGATGTTGCTATAACTTACAATAATTTATTTATTATTAAATATATATTACAAAAAGGGATAGATGTAAATAAAACCACAAGAAGAAGTGGATTTACACCATTGATGTGTGCATCATCTTACGGGCAAGTTGAGATAGCAAAACTTCTACTAGACAAAGGTGCAAACAAGGAGACTAAAGATTCAAAAGGCTTTAATGCTATTGATTTTGCTCGAAAGATGAATAAAAAACGTATGTTAGAATTGTTAGTGAACTATAATATAGCTCCCAAAAAATAGCGTTATACTAAATAATATTAGCTATAACAAATTAAAATAAATGTCCTAATTTTACATATTTATTTAAATAACAAATATTATAACAATTTAATAACCGTACAACCATATCAAGTTTTTTTGTCTATTTATAAGCTTTATTTTATACAATATTTTGGTTGTATTGCTGTCTTTTGGTGTATAATTTATACACAGCAGAAAGATTTTTTTTATAAGACAATCTAAAAGAATACTAGAGTATAATAAATAAAAAAAGTATAATAGATGAGCAGTATCGTATATATAGCAAGACAACCTATTTTAGATAAAAATAATGAAATATTCGCTTATGAGCTTTTGTATAGAGATAGTGAATTTAGTTCAAATATAAATAACTGTAGGTTAGCTACAATAGATGTTTTAAATTCAACATTAAATAGATTTGGCACTCAAGATTTGTTAGGTAAATACAAAGCGTTTATTAAGGCTGATGAAAAATTTATTATGCATAAAGTTATGGATGTCGTTCCAAAAGAGCATTTTATATTTTCTCTAACTTTTAATGAAAAAATAGATGAAAAATTAAAAAATAAAATATTTGATTTACACTCAAGAGGATATCTGTTTGCAATTAACGATACTTCTTTGGACAATAATATTATAGAAGTGTTTATTGATATTATGGAGTGTATCTCATTTATTAAAATTGATGTAAACACCCCTATAAATAATCTTTCATTAATAGATAAATTTGATTTAAAAACTATTATAACTAAAGTTGAAACAAATGAGATGCGAAACAAAGCAGATGAGATGGGATGTGATTATATTCAAGGATACTTTTTTTCTAAACCAAAAGTGTTAGAACAAGAAAAATTTAATCCTGATGTAATGAATGTTATGAATATCTGCAATCAACTTATGAATGATTGTTCAATAGATGAAATAGTATCAGAGTTTGAAAATAATCCAGCTATATCTATTCAGCTATTAAAATTTATAAATTCTGGTACATTTCATTTTAGACAAAAAATATCTTCAATCAAGCAAGTGCTTACTTTTGTTGGAAGAACAAAACTAACTCAATGGCTAATGTTGATGGTTTATTCAGGTTCATCTAATCAAAAAGAAGCAAGTACTCCGCTATTAGAACATGTAAAAAGGCGTACTATATTGATGGAAGAAATTGCTAAACTCACAGATAAAAGCTTAGCCTCCCAAGCTTATTTTATTGGTGTAATATCGCTAATGGATACTTTGTTTAACACCAGTATTGAGATTGTGCTTAAAGAGATGAATATAGATAAACAAATTAAAGATGCACTATTAGATAAAAGTAATAAACTAGGTGAAATATATAGCTTGGTTTTAGCTATAGAAAATTTTGATACAAAAAAGATAGAAAATTATGCAATGATAAATAACATATCTTTAGAAGAGTTGTCAGAAATAGGTTTAAAAGCACTATAAACTGCTAAGCGAGTAAGTAAATAACTATTTATAAAAAACAAAAAAGGTAAAGTATGTCATATGCACAAGAATTAGAAGAGTTGCTAAATAAAAATGTTATTCCAGATTTAGATGAAAGATTGGATGAGATTTTTGAAGAGATTGCTGATAACAAAGAGGCATCTCAAGATGCGAAAGAAGAGATAGAAGAACTTCGTGAATTTAAAGCAGATTTACAAGATGTATTAGATGAGATACAAAGTGGCGATATTGAAGAGGACGAATGTAAAGAACTTATAGAAGATATCAAAGAAGCTCAAAAAGATTCTGATGAGAACGAATTTGGATTTAAAGAGGAAGTAAATTAAACTGTTTACTCTACTAACTAACTTTAAACTCGATTTATATATAATTTAAATAAAAAAAATAGGACAAATATGAGAATAATATTACTAGGAGCTCCAGGTGCT
>JAMOMX010000115.1 GCA_027066935.1 Sulfurimonas sp.
ACATCTACAATTGTTGGTCGTATTGGTTATCTTTTAGAAAAAGGTGTTAAGCCAGAAGAGATTTTACTTTTAACTTTTACAAATAAAGCCGCTGCAGAGATGATATCGAGAGTAGCTGAGTATTTTGGTAATGATATAGCTAAAAAAATAGATGCAGGAACTTTTCATGCAGTTAGTTATAGATGGTTGAAAAAACATGATAAAAGGGTAGTTTTAAAACAACAACGAGAACTTAAAACCCTTTTTCGTAGCGTGTTTGAGAAACGCTCATTTATGAACATTGATGCAGAGATTCAACCATATGGAGGAAACCATCTATATGATTTGTATTCTTTTTATCAAAATACAGAGCTTAAAAAAAATTTTGAAGATTGGGTAATAGATAAATATCCAGAACATGAGCTGTTTGCTTTAATTTATGCAGATGTTGTAGATGAGTTTGAGGTTTTAAAAAAAGAGTATGGTTTTGTAAATTTTAACGATTTGCTTTTGCATTTTAGAGATTTATGTGGTGAAAATGATTTAGGGTATAAAGAAGTTCTTGTAGATGAATATCAAGATACAAATGCCCTTCAAGGTACATTAATAGATGCTATGAATCCACCATCACTTTTTTGTGTTGGTGATTATGACCAAAGCATATACGCATTTAATGGTGCAGATATCTCCATTATAGGTTCTTTTTCAACTAAATTTCCAAATGCTAAGGTACATACTTTAACAAAAAATTATCGCTCAAGCGTGCCTATTTTATCTTTAGCTACTAAAGTTATAGAGCATAATGAAAGAATATATCCAAAACAGTTGGAGGTTACACGAGAGGGAAAATTTCAAGCACCTAAACTTTTGGCTTATGATGAACTATTTGATCAGTATCATGCAATAGCAACAAAGATTAGAGATAGCTTTACACCCCAAGAGGAGATTGCTGTTATATTTAGAAATAACTCAACTGCAGATGGAATAGAAGTAGGGCTAAGAGAGCTTGGAATCCCATGTAAGCGTAAAGGTGGGACTAGTTTTTTTGATTCTCAAGAGATAAAAGCAGTTTTGGATTTGTATACATTACTCGTTAACGAATCAGATATGATGGCATTTATCCATGTATTTGAATTTGCTCGAGGGATTGGTAGTGCTATGGCTAAAGAGTTATATTTAGCGCTTAAATATGTTGGAAACGGCAGTATATTTTATGGTTTATATGCCCCTGATGAGTCAATTAAAAATCCATTTGAGAAAAGAAAACTAAACCATCAACTTGGTCTTTTTGATGAGTTTTTAGAGTTAGGTGCTGTTGGAAAATATGCAAAATTAAATTTTGAGCCAAAATTTATGAAAAATCCAGTTTTAAAACATCCAAAATTAACTAAAGATAGTGCTACATTTTTACATAATTTTTATCTTTTATTTCGTGAGATAAAGGGTGTAAAAAGACCTCAAAGTGTGGTGAAGAAAATATGTGAATCCGAACTTTTAAAATATATATCTGATATTTTAGCAACTAAAAGAGCACAGCTAAAAGATGGCACAATAGATGAAAAATTAAAAACAGAAAAAAATATATCAATAAAAAGAAAGATGATTCTTTTAGCAGAGCTTTCACGCCCATACGATAAACATGATAGATTTTTAAATGCTATGATTTTGGGTTCATCTGATTTGACTCAAGGGGAGGGCGTGAACTTACTTAGTGTCCATGCTTCTAAAGGTTTAGAATACAAAGAGGTATATGTAATTGATTTGATGGATGGACGGTTTCCAAATCGCAAACTTATGCAAAGGGGTGGAAGTTTAGATGAAGAGAGAAGACTTTTTTATGTTTCTGTAACTAGGGCTAAAGATATACTTTATCTTTCATATGCAAAATATGATAAGATTAAAAAGATGAATTTTGTTCCATCTCAATTTTTATTTGAAGCTGGACTTGTCCCTAAAGATGAAGCATATAGAGCTTTAGTTGAAAAAGAGATGGAAAAAGAAGATAGTAATTAAAAAAGAGTTAAAATATCTCTTATAGTAAAAAAGTTTGAGAGTTTATGTTATAGAAAATTTACACTAAGCACTTATATTTTTAATTAAGTCTTAATATCAAAAAAGTTAGTATAATAGTAGGTGAAATCAAATGAAAGATGACTATATATAATATGTTTGAATTAGATAAAAATGGATATTATGTGAAATCATTACAAATTTCTTTACATTATATAGTATTTGCATTACTTGTTGTAGTTGTTGTATTTTCTTATTTATATCTAAATAATAAATCAGAAGAAAAAGAAAAATTTAAAAATACAGAAGTAGAATCAAATAATTTTCGAAGTGAAATAGTACAAATAACAAAAGATATAGTTGATAATAAAAAAACAGAAGTTGTTAAAGATAAACCGCATAATAAAGAAGTTAAAAAAATAACTACAGATAAGCCAAAGCCTGTTGTCAAACCAAAGCCAAAGCCTGTTGTCAAACCAAAGCCTGTTGTCAAGCCAAAGCCAAAGCCTGTTGTCAAACCAAAACCAAAGTCTGTTGTCAAGCCAAAACCAAAGCCTATAACAAAAAAAACTTATAATGCAAAAGCTTTATACCTTAAAAACTGTAAAATATGTCACGGAAATATAAATATATTTACAAAAAAAATCAATGTAAATAGGCTAAATAAACTATTTGCTAAGAATGCAAAAGAGCTATCACTAATTCATGAACAAAGTGATGTCTCAAGAATAACTAATAGATACTTCAAGACAAAAGAATACAAATTACAAATTGAGTCTATAAAAAATTATATTATTAGCAATAAAATATAAATTTTAGAGATACAAAAATTAAATTCATACCCTTTAATGGATTTTACGGCTGTTTCATACTAAGCTTATTGGTTCAGTCATTCTCAGCTTGACTGGGAATCTAATATAAAATGCAGTAAAAACTAGACCCTGAATTAAATTCAGGGTGACGAAACAGAAAAACTTGTTAGTATGAAACAGCCGTAAATGAATTTTTGTATAAATATTATTTAGTATAAAATTTTGCTATAATTCAAATATTAAATATTTCAAAGGATATAAAAGATGCATATTGAAGCAGGTGTAGTAGATGGGGCTAAGATGTTGCTTAGTTATGCGACAGCAACTGGAGTTTTTGCAATAACAGCAAAACTAGCTTACGACAACATAAAAGAAAATGGTGTTGTTTCACTAGCACTAAAAAGTATTATGGCTACGATCATAGTATTTATATGTTTTGAAATATTTCCTCATTTCCCTGTAGGTG
>JAMOMX010000116.1 GCA_027066935.1 Sulfurimonas sp.
CTTACTTTTTAGATAAGTAATTATAGCTAAAAACCCCATTATATAGGCTTAAAATATAGGATTTATTGGATGAGTTTTGAAGATTTTTATGGTGCTTGTTTTGCTTTTGGAGGGGGTGAGTTGTTACTAATTTCCTTTATCGTGATAATGTACTTGATGTTTTGTACTTACTTGAGATATGAAAAAACTTTCTCTAAGGGAGCCGATATCAGGAGTGGCACATAGTATATAAAAGAGGTTTGGATTGTTTAGTAGTATCTTATTTGGTTTTTGTATAGTTTTGTGTCTCTTGCTTCCACGAACGAGATGTATAAGACTCCCTTTGTTCATATAGTCAAGGTATTTAGCAAGTGTAGCCCATGCAACACCTGTTTCTCCTGATAATTTTGATTTGTTTATCTCATAAGGGGTGGTGCTACAAAGCATATAGAGTATTTTTTTAAGTGTATCTAATTTATCACTGTTTATGTTAAAGAGTGATGCTAAATCACTCTCTATGGTTGTGTTTACTACCTCTAACAATCTATCTCCATTAAGATGATACCCCTTCTTTGAAAAATGGATATGCACCAAATTCTAAATATTCATCAAACCACTCAAGAGGTTTAACTTCACTCATAATCTCTACAACGATATCTTCATGGTTATGTAAGATATCATCCAATGTATAAGATTTGAAGTGTGCAATATTTTTTAGAGCTAAAAATTCCCTAAAAGATAATACGGGCATATCATAAACAAGTGCTCTACGAGATAAGTCTGCTAACTCATGTGCTATCTTCATCGCAGAAGATCCAGAAAAAAGTACTTGTAATCCTGTAAAATCATACATGGCTTTTATATGAGATGCAAAGTTTTCTACCTTGTGTATTTCATCTAGTATCAGTAACTTACCACCATGTGCATAAAATGTATCCGCTAGATCATAAAGACTTAGACCTATGAGAGCAGGGTGATCACAAGATACATAGAGGATTTGAGAACTTTTAAATTTGCTATTGGTGAAGTAGTGTCGTTTTCCCTGAACCTCGTGATCCCTTTATCCCTATAATAGAAGCTGAAAAATCAATCTCGTCATAAAGATATCTTTTGAAAGAGGAAGGTTTTTTAGCCAAAAATCGCTTTGAAAGTTTTGCTAATATAGGAGTCATTTAAAATCCTTTTAGTATAAAATGTATTTTATAGTATTTGTATTATATCATAAAATATACTTCATTAATATCATACCTTTCTACACAAGTAAGAATTAACCAAAGAATAAATTAGATTTCCAAATCAAAAGTATATTTTCACCAAACATCCATATTGTACTAATCTTATTTTTCTATAAAAACAGACATCAATATGCCTTTAAGATATCTCTAATAAATCCCTGTTTTTAGGGTTTTATCAGCTCTTAAATAGATTGTTTCGATATAATATATACTTATATTATAAAGGATAAAATATTATGAAAAATCGTTAAAAAAAAGATTTAATCTCTTGGTTAAAAGCTCTATGCGTGTAAAAGAAAAAGTAGCAAATGGTCTTAAATTATTGTTAAATGAAACTTGATGCAGAAAAATACATCAAAATTTTATTTCAATTTGAAATATTTCAACCAATTATGGCATAAAAATGTTAAAACTACTACATGTGTAGTATTCCTAAAAAACCAGACACTTGAAAACTATCATCAATTTTTGGTTCAAAATGATGTTCAATATATTTCTCTATCATCTCTTTTATTGCCGTCCCTACTGTAACACAAAAATACCCTCTTGCCCAAAAATGTCCTCCCCAATATCTTTTCTTTAATATTGTTGAATTTATCTCTGTTCTATCTTCAATGATTTCAAATAGGTTTGTAGCATCATCTTGAACCATTGGTGCAACTCCGAAGTCATATATTTGCGACGCTTCATATCTGGCATGGCCTTTTTAAATACTATTACAGATGTATGTTCGCTAAAAAGTTTTAACTTTAGCTCATCATCATTTAAAATGTTGTTACATATTTTTTAAGATTTTTATAAAGATATTTTATGTTAGCCTTGCTGGCTAACATAAAATTAAATTAGAAGTTATATGTGAAGTAAGCTTGGATGTCGTTTTGAGCATCAACTCCTGCTTCGTCAAAATCTGCATTGATATAAGCTAAAGTTACATCAAGATTCTCGATAGACTTACTAGCTGTTACAGCAATTTCTTGCATAGTTTTGTTTGTTGTTCCATTGTCCGCTAAAGTTAAAAATAGACCCAAATCAGCAATGTCTGCTATACCATAAGTTGCAGATGCACTAACAGTATCAGTATCGCTTTCTCCAACTACTCCATAGTTCCACCAAGCTTCAGTATAAAGTGATGATTGAAGACCTGCAAGATTTTTAAATCCTACGGCTGCTGCCGTTCCCGTTAAGGCTTCAACTTGTGAGTATGCTACTCCAAGACCAAGACCTTCATAACTATAACCTAGTTTTACAGCCATTGCATTGCCATCAGAATTATCTCTTGCATCTAACATACCAAATTGACCGCCTAGAGAGAAACCTGCATACTCAGTCTCAGCTTGAAGCCAAGCAACATTGGTAGTGCTCGGAGCAATATAATACCAAGCTTGTGCAGTTACAGCAGGAATAAGCTCAGTAACAGCACCAAATGCATATGCACCTTCATCTGTTAAGAATCTTTCAAATCCTCCACTAATATTTCTAGCTCTTACAGTACCATCGGCACCAGCACTTGATGGTGATGTAGTTCCAAGTACACCAAAGCCATTAGATCTTGCAACCCAAGCACCAACCAATGTAGTTTTTTCAATATCACCATTAACAGCAACTATTGCATCAAAAGTATTTTTAGCGATATTCCAAGTTTCAGTAAATGCCATTGGAGTAGCTAGTGCTTGACGACCAACTACCAAAGTGGTATTTGAAATCCCATCTAACGGAGTAAAAGTAAGATTTAAAGTATCAATCCAGATTGCATCATCAATTTTTAGACCACCACCTGAGTTTGTAGTATATTCTTGATCAACCCAAGTATTAGAAACTAAAGTATGTTGTAATCCCATTGTAGATACACCCGTAAGACCATAGTTTAATTTTGTACATGTATCGCATGAGCCAACTGAAGCTACACCTCCTAAATTGATAGCTGTATTTCCATATGATGTGCCTTTATTAAAAAGATCACCATTACTAGCATCATTTGTTCCATAAAACAAACTTGCACTACCACCAAAACTCTCCGATTTTATCTCAGCTTGTGCTACGGTTGCTATCATA